>NZ_JAMXFI010000057.1:0-51253 GCF_025460875.1 Microvirga yunnanensis | reverse complement strand
CCGCGAGCAGGAGAACCGACCGCTTCCACCCGGTCAGCGAGGCTGCAAGCATCGCGTAGGGAAGCCCGATGACCGCGCAGGCGACCGTCACCATGGCGGCGACCATAAGGGTGCGCAGCATGATGAGGCGGTGTGCCGAGACGTCCGCAGCCTCGGCCACGATGCTGCCCGACGTGTCGCGCTTCAAGTCGACGGCCGCGAGGATGTTGCGATCCGTATAAGGCGGCATCGCCTCCTTGAGCGCCACCCAGAAGCGCGTGTCGCTCCAGCGCGGATCGACCGCAAGAAGATCCACCTGCGCGGGATCGGGCGCGGCTTTGACCGCGGGGATCGTCCGCCCGAGCAGGGTGCGGAAGCCCGATGCTGCGCTGTTGAGCCGGCGCACGGCCTCGCCCAGAGCCTGCTCGTCCGAGGCAGCCGAAAGATCCTGCACGAGCGCCTTGCGGGTCGCTTCCGAAGGCACACCCTGGCCATTCCAGGAAACGATGCTGGCCGCCGTTCGCGGCAGAACCTTGCTGACCGCGTCGTCGACGAAGGCGGCGGTGACCATCGTCCAGAGGGGCCACAGGAAGAAAACCGCCAGGAAGGCGAGGACCGGCATGACCAGCAACAGGGCGCCGGAGCGCTCGCGGAGAACAGCCGATTTCATCGGGCGAGCACCGTGCAGTCACTGGGATCGAACGAGGCGACGACGGGCGCGCCGACGGTCCAATGCCCTGCCAGCCGCTCGCACCGCGCCACCAGGCTGAAATCGTCACGGGTGAGTTGAACCCGCATGTGGTCACCGTGATAGATGCAGTCGGCGATCGTCATGTCGAGCGTGTTGCTCCCTTCCGGAGCCACCCCGAGACGGATCCGCTCGGGACGCAGCGAGAAGGATGCGGTCTGCCCGGCTGAGAGGCCATCCGCAGCATGCGCGTGCGCGCTGAGGCCGGCGCCGAGGGAGAGGCGGGCGACGTGATTGTCGATGTTCGCGATCTTGGCCTCGATCAGGTTGGTCTCGCCGATGAACTCCGCCACGAAGCGCGTGCGCGGCGTGTCATAGATCACCTGAGGATTGTCGATCTGCTCGATCCGCCCGGCGTTGAACACCGCGATGCGGTCCGACATCGTGAGCGCCTCTGACTGGTCGTGGGTCACGAAGACGATGGTGAGACCGAGGCGCTTGTGCAGTTCGCGGATCTCGAGCTGCATGTGCTCGCGCAGCTGCTTGTCGAGCGCGCCGAGCGGCTCGTCCATGAGGATCACGCTCGGCTCGAACACAAGGGCGCGCGTGAGCGCGATGCGCTGCTGCTGACCGCCCGAGAGCTGCGAGGGCCGCCGATCCTTCAACGACTTGAGTTTCACCATGTCGAGTGCGCGCTCGACCCGTTGGGTGATCTCGGCGCGCGGCACGCGCTGCATCTCGAGCGGGAAGGCAACGTTCTCGGAAACCGTCATGTGCGGAAAAAGAGCATAGTTCTGGAACACGACGCCCATCTGCCGGCGATAGGGCGGCAGGTGATCGATGCGCTTTCCGTCGAGATAGATTGCGCCCTGTGTCGGTCGTTCGAATCCTGCCAGCATCATCAGGATCGTGGTTTTGCCGGAACCGGACGGGCCCAGAAGACTGACGAACTCGCCCTTTTCGATGGCGAGATCGAGCGCGTTCACCACGGTGAGACTGCCGAAGGCTTTCGAGACCGACTCGAACTGAATGAAGGGTCGCATTTCGCTATGCCCTGGATCGTGGTTGCCGCAGGTGAAACCTTGGAGGGTACTGCATCCTGTGCGCTCGGCTCGGCCAAAATGGCAATGGCCGTCTCCGCGCGGACGAGGCGCGGGCTTTCGCCCGCGCCTTGACTTGGTGGCGGATTGGACGCGCCAGGAGCGGAGTGATGCATCGAGCCTCTGAAACTCGCATGTCGCCCGCTCCTGCCTGCATGGATTGTCTCGCCGTTACTTTGCAAGCCAAGCGTTGAAGCGCTTGTTGAGCTCCTCAATGTTGTCGATCCAGTAGTCGGCGTCGAGCGCCACCGCGCCAGACAGGTTCTCAGGCGCGGTCGGCAGGTCCTTCTGCAGGTTTGCCGGCACGGCGGCTGCAGCCGCTTTGTTCGGAAGGCCGTAGGCGATGTATTCCGGCAGCTTCACCTGGTTTTCCGGCACGTTCGCGAAGGCGATGAAGTCCATCGCGGCGTCCTTGTTCGGGCTGCCCTTCATGATCACCCAGCTGTCGATGGCGTAGAGGCTGCCCGGCCACACGACCTTGAAGTTCTTGCCTTCGGTCTTGTTGATGCCCGAGATGCGGCCGTTATAGGCGGTGGTCATGACCACCTCGCCGGAGGCCAGGAGCTGCAGCGGCTGAGCGCCCGATTCCCACCAGACGATGTTCGGCTTCAACTCGTCGAGCTTCTTGAACGCGCGATCGATGCCCTCAGGCGTGCCCAGCACCTTATAGACGTCGGCGGGAGGCACGCCGTCGGCCATCAGGGCGAACTCGAGCGCGTATTTCGGGCCACGGCGGAAGCCGCGCTTGCCGGGGAACTTCTTGGTGTCCCAGAAGTCGGCCCATGATTGCGGAGCTTGCTTCAGGCGGTCCGCGTCATAGCTGAGGGCGGTCGACCATACGATGGCGCCCACGCCGCAATCGTTGACAGCGGCCGGAAGGTAGGCGTCCTTGCCACCGAGCTTGCTCCAGTCGAGCTTCTCGTAATAGCCGTCCGCGCACCCGAGCGCGAGTTCCTCGGACTCGACCTGCACCACGTCCCAGTTCGGCACGCCGGCCTTGATCTTGGCCGCGATCACGCCGATGCCTCCGTCCCAGCTCTCGTCGAGAACGGGCTTGCCGGTCTTCTTGGCGAAGGGCTCGAAATAGATCTTCTTCTGCGCGTCCTGGTAGTTGCCGCCCCAGGACACGACGGTGAGATCGCGAGCCTGAGCCGATGTGACGGCCGCGCCCGCGACAAGAGCCGCGAGGCAGGCGGCGAGCGTCAGTTTCTTGGCGAGTGTCATGTTTGGGTCCCTCTCTGGTTATTGGCGCCCCCGGCAGGCAAGCACATCCGCGGTCGAAGTTGGAAGCGGCTTGGCTCCGTCGCGGTGAAAATATTGAACGTCGACCCGGTTGGCCTCTGTCGGTTTGAAGGTCAGTAGGTTGGTGGCGTGACGGCGCTGAGAACGGTGCTCGGCTCGTTGGCCACGTTCCGGAAACGGTGGGGCATGCGGCTGTCGAAATAATAGCCGTCGCCCGCCTTGAGCACGCGGCATTCGTCGCCCACCGTGACCTCGACGGCACCGTGCAGCACCGTTCCGGCTTCCTGCGCCGAATGGGAGAACGGCTCTCCCGTATCGGCTCCGACTGCATAGGTCTCATGCAGCATCAGGATCTGCCGGTTGGGATGGTTCATGCCCAACATGCGGTACGAGATCGTCTGCGCCTTGCCAATCTCGACCCATTCATCGGCCCCGTAGAACGGCGAGTGACGCACGGCGGAGTTCAGGTCCGAGAAGAAGCCCGTCAGGGTGGTGCCGAGAGCATCCAGAATGGCGCTGAGCGTGTCGACCGACGGGCTCATGCGGTCCCGCTCGATGAGCGAGATCGAGGAATGCGAGATGCCGGATCTCAAGGCCACCTCACGAACTCCGAGGTTCCGCCGGCGGCGAAGCTCTCTGAGCCGGGTCCCGATCTTCGGCATGCCTACCCCTTCCTCGTCTGAGGGCCTCGCCCCGTCCAAACCCGATGAGAGTCCGGCGTGGCCGCAGGCTGCATTCTCACCATCTTAGGCATGGTTAGAATACTGAACAAGAGGGTCGGGGCCAATTGAGAAGCTCCACGACATCATCGAGAGTCGAGACCCGTCAAAAGGAACAAACAATGTTACGATCGATGTCGAGTCCGACCGGGAAGGTCACACATCTCAAAGCCCCGAAGCGCGACGCCGATACGGACAATCGCGCGATCGAAGCCACCGTGCGTGACATCATCGGCGCCGTGCGGACGCGCGGGGACGCGGCCGTGCGGGAATACGGCAACGCGTTCGACAAGGTGGATGTGGCCGCTTTCGAAGTCGCCGACGAGGAGCGCGCCGAGGCCGTGCGCAACCTCGATCCGCAGACCCGGCAGGACACGGAGTTCGCCATCGAGCGCGTCCGCGCCTTCGCCCAGGCGCAGCTCGGCACCATCCTGCCCCTGGAGATCGAAGCCCTGCCCGGCCTCAATCTGGGGCACCGCGTGATCCCGATCAAAACCGTCGGCGCCTACGTGCCCGGCGGGCGTTATCCGCTCCTGTCCGCTCCGATCATGACGATCGTGCCCGCCAAAGTCGCCGGATGCGAGGAGGTCATCGCCTGCCTTCCGCCGACGGCCCACCCGGCCATGATCGCCGGCTGCCATCTCTCGGGCGCCGACCGGATCTTCCGCATCGGCGGTGCGCAGGCGATTGCCGCGATGGCCTATGGCACGGAGACGGTGCCAGCCGTCGACAAGATCGTCGGCCCCGGCAACGCCTTCGTCAACGAGGCCAAGCGCCAAGTGTTCGGCCCCGTGGGCATCGACCAGCTCGCCGGCCCGAGCGAAATCTTCGTTTTGGCCGACGAGACAGGCGATCCGGAAATGATCGCCGTGGACCTTCTGGCGCAGGCCGAGCACGACATCCGCACGCGCGTGGGCCTCATCACCACGAGCCGGGAACTGGCCGAGGCCACTCTCGCACAAGTCGAGCGCCAGCTTCAGAACCTTTCCACCGCGAATGTTGCCGGCCCTGCCTGGCGCGACTACGGCGAGATCGCCGTATGCGCCGACAAGGAGGCGATGACCGCCTATTCGGACTTTATCGCGGCCGAGCACCTGCAGGTGCACACGCGCGATCCGCATGCGACCGCCAAAAAGCTGCGCAACTACGGCTCGCTGTTCATCGGGCCACTCTCCAGTGTCGTTTATTCGGACAAATGCTGCGGCACCAACCACACGCTGCCGACCATGGGCGCCGGCCGCTACACGGGCGGCCTCTGGGTCGGCTCCTACGTGAAGGTTTGCACCCACCAATGGCTCGACGAGCGCGGCGTCGCGGCCGTTGCGCCGCCTGCCTGTCGCCAGAGCGAGAGCGAAGGCCTCGAAGGGCATCGCCGCGCGGCCGCCTTCCGCCTGGGCCGCGAACAACTCCTGAAGAACGGACCGGTCTGATCTTACACGCGGCGACCGGCCCTGCCGCCGGTCGCCGATCGTTTATCTGCCTGCTGCACCATCGATTCCGTTAGAGCATCGGACGGACCCAGAGGGCCGCGTCAGCGAAAAGTGGCCCCGGTTTTCCGTCCTGACCGATGCTCTCATTCAAGAAGAAAGCATCGGATGGATCCCAAAAGTGCAAGTCCACTTTTGGGTCCGATGCTTTAGAGCGCGTTGACATTCAGGATTCCCGCGGGCTCGCAAGTCTGATTCAAGCTCCTTTTGGGAGCGGAGATTCGGGTGAGCGGAGTGCGTCTGATTTTGAAAGATCACCAGTGGGATCGGATGGAGCCGCATTTGCCAGGCAAGCGCATGGATCCCGGCCGAACGGCGGTCGATAGCCGGTTGTTCGTGGAAGCCGTGCTCTGGCTAGCCCGAACAGGGTCGCCGTGGCGGGATCTGCCGGACCTCTTCGGCAACTGGAACAGCGCCTTTGTGCGCTTCTCGCGCTGGTCCAAGAGCGGCGTCTGGGACCGGCTTTTTGCCGCCATGGCCGATGAGCCCGACTTCGAATACATCATGATCGACTCAACCATTGTCCGGACGCACCAGCATGCGGCAGGCAAAAAGGGGGGCCTGAGGCTCGTGCGATCGGACGTTCCCGTGGCGGGCTGACCACCAAGATCCATGCCGTCGTCGATGCTTTGGGCAATCCGCTCCGCTTCATCCTGACGCCGGGACAGGCGAGCGATATCACTCAGGCTGAAGCCTTGATCGCTGATCTTCCCGCCGACCATGTCTTGGGCGACAAGGGCTACGACGCCAAGCCGTTGCGCGAGGCCATCGAGAGCCAGGAGGCCGTGCCGGTCATCCCGCCCAGGACAACCTCGCCGCAAGTTGCCTGCGACTACGCCCTTTATTGTGAGCGCAACCTCGTCGAGCGCTTCTTCTTGAAAATCAAGCACTTCAGGCGCATCGCCACCCGCTACGAACAAACCCCGCGGGCGTTCATGTCACTCCTTTGCCTCGTCAGCGCATTCATCTGGACCAAGTGAATGTCAACGCGCTCTAGTGCATCGTGCGAAAAAGTGGACCCGGTTTTTCGCAGTCAACGATGCGCCAGCCAAGAGTTGAGCATCGGACGCAAAAGTGGATTCCACTTTTGCGTCCGATGCTCTAGAGTGCCATTTGCTCGAGCGTCTGCTCCATGGCCGAGAGGAAGTGGTCGGCGTTCGCCTTCGAGAAGACCAGCGGCGGGCGGATCTTCAGGCCGTTCGCGGCACGTCCCGTCGCGCTGATGAGCACCCGCCGCTCGCGTAGGCCGTTCACCAGGGCCGCCGTCTCCTGCGTGGCGGGCTCCTTCGTGGCGCGATCCCGCACCAATTCCACGCCGACGAACAGACCAGCCCCGCGCACGTCGCCGATGATCAGGTGGCGGTTCGCCAGGTCCTGAAGGCCCTGCCGGAGATAGGCGCCCACGCTGCGGGCATTCTCCACCAGTCCCTCCTGTTCGATGGCCTCCAGCACGGCGATGCCGACCGCCGAGGAGACGGGGTTGCCGCCGAAGGTGTTGAAATAGCGCACGCGCTTTCCGAACTCGGCGAGTATCTCAGGTTTCGCCACCATGCCGGCCACGGGATGACCGTTGCCCATGGGCTTTCCGAGGGTCACGATATCGGGCACCACCCCATGGCGCTGGAACCCCCACATGGCGTCGCCCGTGCGGCCGAAGCCGGGCTGGACCTCGTCCGCGATGAAAATTCCGCCGGCTTTGCGGATCTCCTCGACCGCCGGCTTCAGGAAGCCTGCCGGATCCGAGAACACGCCGTCGCTCGAGAAGATCGTGTCGACGATCAGCGCGGCGGGCTTGATGCCATGAGCCCTCATGTCGTCGATCGCGGCGCGAACATGCTGCGCAAAGGCCGCGCCCACATCCTGCCCTTTCGACCGATAATGGTCCGGCGCCGGCACGGTGCGCACGTGATCTCCCAGGCGCATCCCGGCGCCGAGCGAGGGCGACATCTCGGCGATAACGCTCGTGACCCCGTGATAGGCGAAGTCGGTGATGATGACCCCAGTGCCGCCCGTGTGAGTCTTCGCCACCCGCAAGGCCAGATCGTTCGCCTCGCTGCCGGTGCACGTGAACATCACCTGCGGGTTTTTGATGGGAAAATAGCCGAGAAGCTTCTCGGCATAGTCGAGAACCATGTCGTGGAGGTAGCGGGTATGCGTGTTGAGGATAGACGCCTGCCTGGACAGCGCGGCCACGACGCGTGGGTGGCAATGGCCGACGGACGCCACATTGTTGTAGACGTCGAGATAAGCCCGGCCATCGGGATCATAGAGCCACACGCCCTCCCCGCGCACCACATGGACCGGGTTAGCATAGAACAGCCGGTAGGCTGGCCCAAGCAAGCGCTGGCGACGGGCGATCATCTCCTGCTCGCGTACGGCCACATCGGCCGCCTTGGCGGGGTCATAGGCGTTGATCATGGACATCGGTCACTCCGGACGGCTGTTTCGACGAAGATAGGCGTGCGCTTCCGCGCGGTCCAGGCCGGCGAAGCGCTCCAACCCGGCCCAGGCCGACGGCGCGTTGCGCAGGATGTATTCGCGGTTCTCCGGCTGGATGGCGGCGCGCCAGCTGGTGATCAGCACCGTCAGTATCATGCGGGTCGCCACGAGGTCGAATAGGATCTCGAACTCGGCGTCGTCGAGCGGAAGGACGGCATGGTATCCGCAAATGAACTCGGAGACTGTTTCAAGCGGATGCCCGGCATCCGCATTCCGATAGGCTGCGGCGACCGCAGGATCGTTCACGAGAGGGGCCAGCACCGCATCGCCGAAGTCGATCACGCCGGTCACATGGTCATGATCGTGTTCCGCCACGAGCACGTTGTGCGGGTTCAGGTCGTTGTGAATGACCTGCGTGCGCAGGTTCGGCATGGCCGGCAGCACGAATTGCTCGAACCTGTCGAGGAACCGCTCTACCAGAGCACGCCGCCGCAGATCCTCGACATGCACCAGCAGGGGACGCAGACGGTGGGCATGCTTCATGTCCCACATCAGCTCGTGGTTGGAAGCGGGATGCTGGAACTCCCGCATGGCGAGATCGATCCGGGCGAGCACTCCGCCCATGTTCCACCGCTGGCGTCGGCTGGGCGGCGTTTTATGCAGGGGATCCCCCTGGAGAAAAGTATAGAGGCGCGCGACGCTCGGCGGTTGCCCCGGAAGCGTGAGGACGATTTCGGGCCCGCCTTCGACGGATCGGACAATGCGCGGCACGGGCAGCCCGGGATCGGTCTGCTCGATGTGCAGCAGGAGCTTGGTCTGGAAATCCGTCACCTGACGGTCTTCGACAGGATTGCTGATCCTCAGGAGGAAGTGATCGCCATCCTCCGTCCTGATGTGGAAGTTGCTGTCCCGCTCGCCCGGCAGCCGGGTCGGCTCGCCGCGGATGCCGAAATGCCGAAGTGCAATCGCCCTCACTTCCTCGGCAGCAGCCACGGGCACAGCGGTTTCGAGCACTGCGTTGATGCTCGCTCGCGACGTCGTCGACATGATCGGGCTTACCTCGCCGGAACGACCTGCGGTCATTCAGGCTCCAGGACATGTGAACGGCTCCGCATCGCGGAGGCCTTGGACGGACAATAGCGGTCCCCAGCAATTTGTCAGCCGTTTTCGGCCGATCTATCGCGAGGAGAGACTGCAGGTCAAACGCCGGGGCGGCCGCAAGCGGGCCCTGGGGACGCGCACTCCCATCCTGCTGCCCGGCGGGCCCAACCAGCGCTGGAGCCTAAAGCATCGGACCCAAAAGTGGACTTGCACTTTTGGGATCCATCCGATGCTTTCTTCTTGAATGAGAGCATCGGTCAGAACGGAAAACCGGATCCACTTTTCCGTCCGATGCTCTAGCACTACTTTGGCATTTTTATCAGTGAACCCAGGGTGAAGCGGGCGCGGCAGAAGGGACATCGCAGACGCATAGCATGCGCCAGATGATCAAGCAGCATGCGCCGAATGGCCGGCAGCGTCGGTTGTGGCGGTGGTCCGCCGGCTTTTCTTTTTTCCCCCTGTGGCGGCCTGCAGCCGCAGATGCTGCAAGAACAAATACGCGATCAGCGTCATTAGCGCGTGTCGGTGCAGCCCGCGCCACGAGCGGCCCTCGAAGTGATCGAGCCCGAGCTCTTCCTTGAGCTGCTGATGCGCCTGCTCGCACACCCAGCGCGCCTTGATGAGAGAGGCCAGCTGCTTCAGGGGCGTGTCGGGCGGCAGATTGGATAGATAGTACTTGCGCTCGCCTGAGGGGCGATGCTCGCCCACGAGCCACACCTCGTCGCCGGGCAGATGCTGACCGGTCCGTCCCTGAAGGCGCACCTCAGGCCCATCAGCCACCCGCACGCGCACGGCTGCGAACTTCGCCTTCAGCGGACCCTTGGTGCCGCGCCGCCAGGTGACCTGACGCCAGGAGGCCTTGGCCAGCATGGCTTCGGCCGCGATCGCCTCCTGATCTGGGATGAGCCGCGTGCGGGGACGGCCGCGCGATGGCGGGGGCGTGATCATCTGCACGTCCGCCGTGTAGACCTTCTGAATGCGCGCAATGCCCACCGCCCAGAGCAGCCCTAAGGCTGAGAGCGCCTGCCGGAAGGGCGCACTGATGCCATAGCCGGCATCGGCCAGCACGGCTCCGAAGCTCACGCCGGCCTGCAGCAGACGCTTGAGTTCCTCCAGCGCGATCTCCGGCTTGGTGCGCTGCGTCCAGAACGCCTCGGGCACGCCGGCCTGCTGCAGGCGCTCGGGATCCTTGATCCAGGTGTCGGGCAGGAACAGCCGCAGCACGATCGGGACCGGCACCTCATCCTTGGCCAGCGTGAGCGAGACCAGGCTCTGACAATTGGCCTGCTTGCCCACCACCCCGGCATATTGCGAGGTGACGCCGACGGAATGGGAGCCCTTCTTGAGCAGCGCCGTGTCGTCGATCACCAGGATGGCGTCTGGCCCGCCGACGAGCCGGTTGGCCTGGGCCAGGAGTTCGGCCTCAAGCGGCGCCTCATCCCAGGGCCCGACCGCCACGAAGTGATGCAGCTGGTCATAGTCGGCGGGCGCCACGCGAGCGGCCATCGGCTGCAGGCTCTTGCGCTCACCAGGCCCAATCAGGCCGGCCACATAGAGCGGGCACATGCGCCGGCGGGCCGGATGACGAAGAGGGGTGAGGAAGGGTTCAAGCCAGGACTGGAGTTCGTGCTCCCACGCCACTGAGGTGCTCATGACAACCTCCCGCGGATGATCCTTCAAGGAAGACGTCGACAGGCCTCGCGGGGTTCCTCATGCCTGCCAAAGTAGTGTTAGAACCGGCGTTCCGTCCGGAAAAGCGGCAACCTCTGTCAGTTTCAGGCGCCTTTCGGCTGGGCTATGTTCCGGTCGCAGCGCTGGCGGCAACAGGGTATGATCCGGCTGACACGTCACCCTGCGCCATTCCATCGGGAGGAGGCCGACGATGTCTCGTCGCAAGCATCAACGACGCGTGGAAGAGCATTACACCAACCGGCTCGCCCCATGGCTGGTCGGTTCTGCAGGAGTGTGCGTCCTGCTGATGCTGACCATCTACGTCGCCACGATGCCCCTGCGAGCCCATACAGCTTGAACAAGCTCCATTGATCGGAGTTCACCAAGGCCGCGCCTGCCAGTCGCGATCATTGCATCGCTTGCCATGATGGCACCGCTCAGACCTGGCAGGTTCCGGCTCGCGCTATGACAGCTTGGGCACCTGCCGCGGATGGCACACTCAAGGGCGTAGATCGCCGAGTGGTTGGCTCAACCGGTCAGGCCTTCAGCCGGGGGATCCGCGCCAGCCAGGTCACCGACGAGAAGGCGCCGATCCAGGAGCCAAGGGCTGCAAAGGCCACATAGACCGCCTGCTCCGTGTAGCTGATCACCGCCAAGGCCGAGAGCAGATACCAGACGGCACTCCAGTTCGCCGCCCGAACCCGATGCCGGGCGACCACAGCCGCATTGAAGAAGACATAGGCCGCATCGGTTGTGGTGGTCGCCAGCACGACACCCCGGGGCGATCAGCGGATCAATCTCGAAGCTCATTGATCTCCTCCAGTGTGACACAAAATGGAATCTCAGCGGGGGGTTAGGGTCAGTGTTCGATGAGTGACGTCACATTAACACGACTATGAGAGCGGGCCGCGTAGATGAGCCGCCATGACCAAGCCCGTCAGCTACAAGCGCCACCACTTCCCACCCGAGATCATCGCCATCGCAGTATGCTCCATTTCAGTTTCCCCTTGAGCCTGCGGCCCGTCGAGGAAATGCTTCTTGAGCGTGGTCTTGTTGTCTCTTACGAGACCGTCCGGCGCCGGGCGATGAAGGTCGGGCCTTCCTACGCCCGGCGCCAGATCATGCCCGCGGTCGATCATCGCTTGCATAAGGGTCTGAACAACCGGACGGAGAACTCGCATCTCCCACTGCGAAAACGTGAGCGGGCGATGCAGGGATTTCGATCACTGGGAGGCCTGCAGCGGTTCACCTCGGTCTGTTCAGCCGTCAGAAACCTGTTCGTTCCGCCCCGCTCTGCCCTCGCTCCCCACTTTCACCGCCTCCAGGCCATGGCCTCGCGGAGGTATGCAGCTGGAGCTGCCGGGTGAGCCCGCCAGTTGACCGAATTGGCCTCGGTGCGCCTGACGCAACTTAATGCGACGGCACCAGGCCGACATCCACCAGAAGGAACCTGTACTGCTTTTACTTCTTTTGGAGACACGCTCTGATGTGGTGACCAGTATGGCGAACTGGATGCTCAGCTTGCACCTCCTGGCGCTCCTTGGGGTCGCCAATGGAATCCCGATCTTGGCCAAGAAGCTGCTCCAGGATCGCTTCAGTATCCCCCTCGACGGCGGGTTTACCCTGCCTGATGGCGAAGCTCTCTTCGGGGCCTCCAAAACCATCCGTGGCATCATTCTGTCGATTGTCTGCACAACAGGAGCGGCCGTCCTGCTGAACCTGGACTGGAGCATTGGAGCCACCATGGCCGGCATGTCCATGCTGGGGGACCTCTTCTCAAGCTTTATCAAGCGCCGTATCCATCTGCGGCCACATGACCAAGCTCTTGGGCTGGATCAAATTCCAGAAGCCCTGCTGCCTCTTCTGGCGGTCAGGGCGTCGTTCAGCCTGACAAGCGGTGACATTGCTGTTTTGGTCACCGCGTTCATTGTGCTGGAGCTAGTCCTCTCCCGACTTCTATTTCGATTGAAGATCCGGGATCGTCCCTACTGAACAGGTGACGTCAGAGCGGAGCAGGGCTGCGTTTAAGCCGATGCAGGGTCACCTCGGGCGGACAGTTGAGACGCACATCAACGATGCAGGTGCCGGCGCCGGCCGAGGTATAGCCGATCATCTTGCCATACCGCCATGAGCCCCGGACCAAACGGCGGGGGCTCGCCGCCTCGGTGCGGATCGGGATGCCGCCCGGTAGGCAGATCTGGCCGCCATGGGTATGTCCACACAGCATCATGTCGAACCCAGCTTCGCCTGCCCGGAAGTATGTTTCAGGGGTATGAGAGAGCAGGAGCGATACGGCCCCTGCCGGGATATCACGCACGGCCTGCTCGACATTGGCCATGTGATAGAAGTTGGCATCATCAACACCGGCTAGGTAGATGGCCTCGCCATCACGTACAACGCGTGTCGCTTCGTTTAACAGGAGCCGGTATCCCATGCTTTCCATAGCGGGTACCATGCGGATCGTATCGTGGTTGCCCAGGATCGCGTAGGCAGGGCTCTTGATCGCCGCCCGAAGGCGCTCCAATCCATTCAGCGCCGTGCTGTATGGGCCGTAGGTGAGAGCGCGGTAATCGCCTGTCAGAACACAAATATCATAACGCAGCGGCTCAAGACGCCGAATGAGCGTGTCCAAGAATTGTTCGTTCATGCCGAAGTGCAGATCCGCCAGATGCAGGAGAACGAACCCATCGAAGGCGACCGGCAGATTGGGTATCTGCGCCTCATGGTGCTGGACCTCAATGGCAAGGGCATTGCGCTGCGCTCTCCGATGCAAGCCAAGCAACCGAAGACAAGCTCGGATCAGGACCGGATTGGAGAGCCAGTGCTCGAGATTGAGGCGTTGAATTCGCTGGCGCAGTGCGAGAGCTTCATACTCCATTTCCCGCCTGAGGCGCCGAACGATATAGGTGTGGCCGAGACGCGGTTCGAGGCTCGAAAGAGCCGCTCTTTCGTCGGGCGTAAGACTGAGGCCACTCTCCGGGTGAGAGGCACGAGGCTCTGTCATGGGAGCACTAAGCGCGTCATAAGGAAGGCACCCGAGCGGATCATTGCGATCAAGGCGGCATCAGGCCAGACACTGTCCCGTTTCTGATCTCTGCGCCTGGCACCCTAGTCTGGGAGGATCGTGGTGAAAATACATCCCATTGAGGCGGGCTAGCGCATCGTGCGGAAAAGTGGACCCGGTTTTCGCTGATGCGGCCCTGCGGGTCCACGTCGAACGATGCGCCGCTTCAGGAATTGAGCATCGGATCGATCCCAAAAGTGGGTCCACTTTTCACGTCCGATGCTCTAGGTCCTCTTTTCCCTATGAGGCGGCTCGCGCTTTGACGAGGTTCCAGGCAGGGTCATGGTCTCTGGCAGGGACGAGAGCCAATCGACAATCGCGTCCGGCTCATAACCGCTCTTGAGGCGTGCGCTTGCAACCCGCTGCTCCTCAAGCCTCTGCTGGCGCTCGGCCCATTCGTTCACCGCGTTGGCGATACGCTTGAAGTAAGCCGCGGGGGCGCCGGCGCCCGCAAGAGTGGGTCCAGTTCCGCCACGACGCCGTCCCATCCAGACCCCAAACACCCGCTGCTCGCTCCAGCCGACGAACCAGGCGTCGGCATTGCCCGTCGAGGTTCCAGTCTTGCCGTAAGCGGCCCAGCGCTTCAACCGAGCCGCGCGTCCGGTCCCATGCTGAACCACCTCGCGGAGAACCGCCTGCGTCGGCTCGACACACTCCTCCGGGATGACCCTCTTGCGCATGGTCGTCAGAAAGTCAGCCCTGACCTGGCCCCGCCCATCGACCACCGCGAGCACTCCCGACGGGGTGACCTGATAGCCGCCATTGGCCACCGACGCGTAAGCTGCCGTCATGGTCATGACATTGCTTGAGTAAGAGCCGAGGATGAAGCTTGGATCATCCGTCGGGCCAGGATCGATGCCGATGCGTCGGCTGACTCCCGCGAGGGTGTCGGCTCCGATCTCTCGCGCCAACCGCACCGCCGCGGCATTGCGTGACGAGGCCATCGCCTCCTTCACCGTCGTCCAGCCGCGGTAGCCCAGTGCGCCGTTCGAAGGCCAGTCGCCTGTGACGGGCTGGTCGAGGACGCGGCTTTCAGGGCTCTTACCGGCCTCGCAGGCGGCAATCAGCAGCGGCAACTTCGCCGTCGAACCGGTCTGCACGCGGGCCTTCACGGCATTGTTGAACTGCCGCTGGGACCAATCGACGGAGCCGACCATTGCCTGCACCCGTCCGTTCGGAGCCATCATGACGGCACCGGCGTCATACGCGGGCGGGACAGCCCCGTCCTTCACCAGCCTGCTGAGCTGGTGCTCCGCCAGGTGCTGGATGCGGGGATTCAAGGTGACGAAGAAACGGACCGTCTCTCCCGGCTGCACGTACCTGTCCCCCCAGGTCTCCACCACCCATTCGGTAAAAGCCTGCGGCCGGATCTTGAACTCCGGCAGCAGGCCGAGGCGGATGCCTGCCTTCTCGGCCTGACGGCGTTCCTTGTCGCTGATCAGGCCCTGCTCGCTCATGAGCTTCAGGACGAGAAGCGCGCGCTCATGCGCCCGCTCCCGGGTCTGTTCACGGATTGGATTGAGCCGGGCGGGCGCCTGGACCACGCCGGCCAGCAGCGCGGCCTCGTACAGCGTCAGGTCCCTGGGTTCCTTGCGGAAGTAGTGCCGGCTCGCCCGGTACAGCCCGACAATGTCGCGCCCGCCGAACTCGATCTGGTTGAGGTAGGCCGCCAGGAGTTCCTCCTTGCCGACGGCCTCATCGAAGAGGCCGGCGTACCAGACCTCCGCCCCTTTGCGCTCGAGGCGGCTGAGCACATCGCTCGCTCTGAGATCGTGAAAGACCAAGTTCTTGAGGAGCTGCATCGGGATAGTGCTGCCACCCCGGCTGAGACCTCCTTTGAGTACCGACAGCAGCGAGATCACATCCACGCCACTGTGCTCGAAGTAGCGCTTGTCCTCGACTGCCACGATGGCCTTCTT
The DNA here is from genome assembly GCF_025460875.1 of Microvirga yunnanensis. Classification (NCBI taxonomy): domain Bacteria; kingdom Pseudomonadati; phylum Pseudomonadota; class Alphaproteobacteria; order Hyphomicrobiales; family Methylobacteriaceae; genus Microvirga; species Microvirga yunnanensis. The sequence continues at coordinate 35,844 of NZ_JAMXFI010000057.1, read as the reverse complement.
CATCGCCTCGGGGATCTCCGACGGAGCGAGAACCACCGGGCAGCGGCAATAGGCATCCCACCCCGCCTTGGTGCGGGTGACCATCACCTGTGGGGAGGAAACGAGGAGGCGGAGCGATCGCGGCTGGAGGTCCCAGAAGTGAACCGGGTCTGCGGCTTGTGCGGTCGGTGCGTGGGAGAGGAGAGCAAGCGAAAGAGCAGTGGCTACAGCCAGAGCGCGGGTCATTGGAGGCCCTATGGGGCGCCGACCGATTCGGCGCCAGGACCTTCAACAAACATGAGGATTATGGCTGAAACTGGTATGCTGTTACGGTCAAGCTTCTATGCTGCACCCGCTGGGTTACAGCTTCGACGGGGCAGCTGAGATCTCAGCCTGTTGGTGACCTCTGCCATCATCGACGGTTCCGCCTTGGCTGGAAGGCTTCGTAAGCCGCACGGGTTGCTTGACGATCTGTTGCAGGCGGGCCAAGGCATCAGACACCTCGATCCGATTTGACACGTCTCTGGCCGAGAACTCATGACGGCACAACCGGCAGGTCAGATCTGCTCCAAACCGAAGCTTCCGCAGCCGAACCTTGAACATCTGCTGGCAGCGAGGACAGGCCAAGTTGATTCGCGTGCTCCCAAGATCCTCGAACAAGCTGACTTCTCCGGTTAAGGTTCGTTCAAGAGCGCTGAACCACGGCAGTAAGGCGACAAAGAGGCGTCACCGGTGTGGTCGGCTCGCGTCGGACGACGCGCCAGGCTCTGGGGCGGCCGGTAAGTTCGTGCGGCAGCATGGGTGTGCTCGCGGCTGGCAGGGCGCAACCATTGTATGCGCTCCTCGGCTGCACCCAGATCGTCGGCGCGACGATCAGGCTGTCTGCTCATCCTGGCAGATCCCCGCAGGAAGGGCATGCTCCCGTGAACCCTATACCCCGGATTTACACGCACTCTCTCAAGGCCCACATTCCTGACGAGGGAGATGCAATGGCTGCCAAGAAGGATCTCACACGACCACCCATCCCCGGCGCCAGTCCGGCTTCGATGATCGACTCCTTCCTGACACAGGCCAAACGCCTTGGTCCACCAACCGGCAATGCGCCCCGGGCGCGGCTTGTGTTCGCGCTCGACGCCACGATGAGCCGGCAGCCGACCTGGGATCTCGCCTGCCGTGTTCAGGGCGAGATGTTTGCTACGACCAGTGAGGCCGGTGGTCTCTCGGTGCAGCTGGTCTACTTCCGAGGGTTCGGCGAGTGCCGCGCGTCCCGCTGGGTCGCCGATCCGCGGACTCTGACCGGTCTTATGACCAAGATCAGCTGCCGGGGTGGTCAAACCCAGATCGGGCGGGTGCTCCGTCATGTCCGGGCCGAGGCAAGCCAAACCCCGGTGAAAGTGCTCGTCTACGTTGGCGATGCCATGGAGGAGCCGATTGACGATCTCTGTGCCGTGGCGGGAGAACTCGGTCTCCTTGGGGTCAAAGCCTTCATGTTCCACGAGGGGCACGATCCTGATGCGGCCCGCGCGTTTCGGGAGATCGCCCGCCTGAGCGGCGGCGCCTATGCCCGGTTCGATGCCGGAGCCCCCCAGGCCCTGTCCGAACTCCTGCGCGCCGCAGCCGCCTTTGCGACCGGTGGCATCGCGGGGCTTGCCCGGTTGACGGCAGGCAGCGCGCAGGCCCGGGGCCTGCTCACGGCCATTACTGAGCGCAAGCCGTGATGCTGCTGTATGGCATTGCGGCCGTCGCGGTTCTGTGGTGGTTCCTGAGCAACTTTGCGCATGCGAACCCTGCTACTCTGGCGAGGTTTCTCAAAATCACCGGCGGGGTTGTGGCGCTGGGCCTCGCGGGCCTGCTTGCGGTGCGGGGACGGATCGACATGGCCCTGCTGATCGGAAGCTTCGGAGCTTGGCTGCTCGGATGGAGCCGCCTCCCCTGGCCTCATGCTGGTGTGCGGGCACAGCGGACCTCCGGCCGCACCTCACGCGTTCGCTCGCGGCGGATCGAGATGACGCTGGATCACGATAGCGGGGAGATGACAGGCACGGTGCTTGCTGGTGCCTTCGAGGGACAGCAACTCGAGGCCCTGAATGAGGCTTGCCTGCGGGATCTGCTGGCCGAGTGCCATGCGGGCGATCCTGATGGTGTTCGCCTTCTCGAGGCCTACCTTGACCGCCGCTTTCCGCATTGGCGGGAACACGCCCAGACCGGGGAGGCGCCACAGGCCGACACTCCCTCCCCTTCGGCCGCGATGACCCCGGAGGAAGCGTACCGGATCCTGGATCTCCAGCCGGGGGCCAGCCTCGAGGACATCCGGCGAGCCCATCGGACTTTGATGAAGAAGCTCCACCCGGACCAAGGCGGTTCGACCTATCTCGCGGCTCGCGTCAACCAGGCCAAGGACGTTCTATTGAGACGGGGACACAGGTAGTCCTGGAAGCGCGTTCTTGCTGCCGTGTGTTCAGGTACAATCCGTGTTCCGCTGGGAAGGAGAGCATAGGGAATTGTGGGGCAGCGATTGCCTCTCGCGATTTTGTCCAGCCATTGGTCGGGCTTGCCATAGCTTTCTAAAGCGTCCCTCGCACTGGCCGCCCCACAGAACCTCATGCTCTCCGAGTCGGAGCAGCATTGCCGACGCCGAGAGCTTCAAGGTGAGCCAAGCTCCTCTCGGCAGGTCCTCGTAGACTTCCAGCACGGGACCGGACCGGAAGGCGTATGTCACACCTGCACCTTTACGCGAGAGTTCGGGACATGGCTGGGCGTGCCAGTGCCGGCGGGAGTGGCACCCTGCCCAGGATCTGGTCCGCCGCCTTCTCGCCGATCATGATCGTCGGCGCATTGGTGTTCGACGACGTCACGTACGGCATAATTGAGGCGTCACAGACCCGCAGTCCCTCAATGCCGTGGACCTTCAGGTCGGGATCGACGACTGCCATCTCATCGGTGCCCATCTTGCAGGTGCCGCAGGGATGGTGATCGGTCTTGCACGTGGCAAACGCGTATTGGACAAGGTCCTCCTCGGTGGTTCTGTCCGGCCCAGGCATCCGTTCCGCCAAGATGAATGGCTTGAGCGCCGGTTGGCGCATGATCTCCCTAGCCATGCGCAGGCCATCAAGGGACATGGCGCGGTCGTACGGATCCTCCCAGTAATTGGGATCGATCAGGGGCATCTCCGCGAACTCCGCCGTCCTGAGGCGCACGGTCCCCCGTGATCGGGGACGCAGGAAGGCGGAATTCAGCGTCACGCCGGCGTTGCGCAGCTTTTCCACGCCGGCCTCGATCCCTGATCCCAGACCGAGGTGGAACTGGATGTCCGGCGAAGGGGCGGCCTTGTCCGCATACCAGAAGCCGCCGGTCTCGAAGAGCGTCGATGCCACCGGCCCGCGCCCGAAGAGGACGTATTGCAGGCCTGCCCAGACCGTCTTGTGCAGCTTCGCATAGGAATCGTACGTGAAGTCCCCAGTGCATTCGCAGATCGCGTAGAGGTCGAGGTGATCCTGGAGATTGGAGCCGACGCCCGGCAGGTCGTGCAGCACATCGATGCCGACCGACCTGAGGTGATCGGCCGGTCCGATGCCGGACAGCATCAGGAGCCGTGGCGATCCGATCGCGCCCGATGAGAGCACGAGCTCGCGCTCGCAGCGGACCACCGAGCTGGCGCCGTCCGCCGAGGCCAGCTCGACTCCGGTGGCCCGTCGACCCTCCAGGATGATCCGCTTGACGGCCACGCCTGTCCAGACGGAGAGATTCGACCGATCCCGGATCGGCTTGAGGTAGGCGGAGGAAGCCGAGGATCGCCGGGCGTTCCGCACGGTGACTTGGTAGTGCCCGATGCCGTCCTGCATGGCGCCGTTGAAATCCGCATTGTACGGGATGCCGTACTCCTGCGCCGCCCGGATGAATGCCTCGCTGATCGGAAGCGGGTTCACGGGAACGGAAACGCCGAGCGGTCCTCCGGTACCGTGAAACTCGTCGGAATAGCGCTGGTTGTCCTCCGCCCTCCTGAAGTACGGAAGGACATCCGCATAGCCCCAGCCCGCGCAGTTGCCCTGCTCGGCCCAGCGATCGTAGTCAAGCCGGTTGCCTCGGGTGTAGACCTGCGCGTTGATCGATGACCCGCCGCCGATTACCTTGGCTTGCGTATACCGCAGCACGCGCCCGCCGAGATGCCGCTGCGGAACCGTCGACCAGCCCCAACTGGCGATGCCCTTCGTCATCTTGGCAAAGCCGGCCGGCATGTGGAACAGCGGGTTCCGGTCCTTGCTGCCAGCCTCTATCAAAAGCACCTTGACGCCCGGATCGGCCGAGAGCCGGTTGGCGAGCACGCATCCCGCCGCTCCCCCGCCAACGATGATGTAATCGTATGTCATCGTAATATTCCACTGTCCCAATGGTGGCGCTGGCCGCCTGCACATCCTCCGGCATTCCGGGAGGATCTGCGCGGCCAGCCCGGTCAAAGGCGCGCGATGCTCAAGCCGCCGTCCACGTCGATTACGCTGCCGGTGGCGAAGGCAAAGGCGCCCGATGCGAGCGATGCCACGACGTTCGCCACGTCCTCGCCCTCGCCCCACCTGCGGGCGGGCACGAGGCCATCGGCGATCAGCCGGTCGTATTTCCCGGTCACGCCGGCCGTCATGTCGGTCCGGATGATGCCCGGGCGAACATCGAAGACACCGATGCCTTCGGCCGCGAGCCTGAGGGCAAGCCCCTGGCTCCACATCGCGAGCCCGGCCTTCGAGACGCAGTAGTCAAGGCGTTCCGGCGAGGCATGGGACGCACTGACGGAAGTCACGTTGATGATCGACCGGGGGCCGTCCTCACGCGGTTGCCCCAACATCACCCTGAGGATCGCCTGGGTCAGGAACATGGTGCCGCGGAGATTGACGCCCATGACGCGATCGAAGTTCTCCGGCAGCAGATCCAGGACGTCGCCGCGGACAACGGCCCCCATGCCGGCATTGTTCACCAGGCAGTCGATCCGCCCCGTGTTGTCACGGATCCAGTGGATCCAACGGTCGTGGACCTGGAGGTCGCTGATGTCTCCGGAAAGATAGAAGGCCTCACCACCAAACTTCTGGAGCCCCCCGAGTGTGTCCTCGGGGCTAGTGGCGGTGGTACCCGTGACGATGAGATCGAATCCATCCATGGCGAGCTTGCGCGCGATGGCGAGGCCGATGCCTCGGCTGGAGCCGGTGACCAGGGCGACGGGACGGGCATTCATGCGGCGAACCTTGTGGTTTTGATGTGGTCGGCAACCCGCAAGGCCTGTGCCGCCACGGTCAGGGACGGATTCACGGCCGCCGACGAGGGCATGAAGCCGGCATCGACGACGAACAGGTTGGGATGATCGTGGGCGCGGCAGAAGGGATCGAGCGCGGATGTCGCGGGATCATGCCCGAACCGGACGGTGCCGCATTGGTGCGACGGCGTCCGCTTGTCGAAGGCGCGGGCGAGAACGATCGAGTAGCCGGCTTGGCGGAAGACCTCCTTCATGCGGCGGATGAGGCCGCGATGCGCCGTCATGTTCGTGCGCTTCCAGGCGAGCACGATCGATTTCCCGTCGACCCGCACCCGGCTTTCGGGATCGGGCAGGTCCTCGCTCATCAGGTACCAGTCGACGCTGTGGCGGGCGAGACCCGCGAGCGCGAAGTCCGGCACCCACCGCAGGCTCGCCTTGAGGACAGGAGCCGAGATCCTGCCCAGGAGTTGGACGTTCCCGAGCGGCGGACCGCCGCGGCCGTCGTCGAAGTAGAAATCGTTGATCCCGAGGGTCTTCTGGTAGACCGAGTCGTTTCGCTTGCGCGGATCAATCGTCAGCATCGCGGTCGCGTTGTGGTTCATGAAATGGCGGCCGACGACCCCGGAGCGGTTGGCAAGGCCCTCGGGGTGCCGATCCGTCGCCGAGCGGAGCAGGATCGCGGCCGAGTTGATGGCGCCGGCCGAGAGAACCACGGTGCCGGCCCGTATCACGAAACGCTCGCCGTCCTTGACGTACTCCGCCCCGGCCACGCGGCGGCCATCCCTGTCCAGAAGAAGGCGTTCGACCGTCGCACCGGTCACCAGGCTGACGGACGGCTGCTCGAGCGCCAGCGCCAGCGCGGCCGTCTCGGCATCGAACTTGCCCGTTCGCGTGTCCGGATAGGCATCCCACGGGGTCTTCGCATAACCGAGCCATCGCTCGATATCGATGGCGAGCGGAAGCGAGAACGGACGCAGGCCGACCTTGCGCAGGCGCTCCCGGGCGGCGGCGATCGCGGGCTCGTCGGGGACGGCCGGATGGGGATACACCGAGGAGTGGGCAGGCTCCGTCGGATCCTGCCCCAACGCACCCCGGACCTGGAACAGACGCTCAGCGGCGCAGTACCAAGGCTCCAAGTCCTGATATTTGATCGGCCATGCGGGCGAGATGCCGTCGGCATGCTCGAGATCCTCGAAGTCGCGCTCTCGGTACCGGAGCATCACGGCCCCGTAAAACTTCGAGTTCCCGCCGACGTAGTAGTAATTGCCGGGATTGAACTCCAGCCCTGCCGCATCCCGCCACATCTCCTTGGGACGGTAGTGCTCGTCGACGAAGATCGATCGCGGATTGCGCGCATGCGCGGAGTGCGGCAGTTGCTCCCCGCGTTCGAGGATGACCACGGACGCGCCGCTTGCGCTGAGGCCCGCAGCCATGCAGGCCCCGCCGATCCCGGACCCGATGATCAGGATGTCGGCCGTTTGCTCGCGCATCACGCCACCCGATCGCCCGAGGCGGGATCGAAGAGCACGGCACGGTCCATGTTGTATGCGAAGTCCATTGCGGAATGCAGCTTCACCGCCGCATCCGAGCGCATGCGGGCGACCACGTCCTTGCCACCGAGCCGGGTCACGACGAACGTGTCGGATCCGGCGGGCTCAACCACCTCGGTCCGGCAGTTCACGCGGATGACGTTGCGGGCATTGCGGTCCGCCCCGTCGACGTCCGTGATGGCCTCGGGCCTGATCCCGAGGACGACCTTCCCTCCTGTGTTCCTGATGGGGGCGCGATCCTCGGCGATCGGCAGCACGACCGGCGCCGATCCGTTGCGCTCGATCGAGACGGCATAGGAGTTTCCGGACTTCACGAGTTCCCCGGGGACGAGGTTCATGGGGGGCGAGCCCATGAAATCGGCCACGAAGGTGTTGACCGGATCGTTGTAGATCTCGGCCGGCGTGCCGAATTGCTGGAGATGACCATCCTTCAGCACGGCGATCTTGGTCGCAAGGGTCATGGCCTCGATCTGGTCGTGCGTGACGTACACGATGGTGGTGCCGAGGCTGTTGTGCAGCCGCTTGATCTCGGTGCGCATGTCGACGCGCAGCTTCGCATCAAGGTTGGACAGCGGCTCGTCGAAGAGGAAGAGCTTCGGCTTGCGGACCAGAGCCCGGCCCATGGCCACACGCTGGCGCTGGCCACCGGAGAGCTGGCTCGGCTTCCGGTTGAGCAGGTGGCCGATCTGGAGCGTCTCGGCCACCTCCGCCACGGCCTTGTCGCGCTCGGGCTTGGGGACCTTGCGCATTTCGAGGCCGAACGCGATGTTCTGGGCAACGGTCATGTTGGGATAGAGCGCGTAGGACTGGAACACCATCGCGATGTCCCGCTCGGACGGACGCAGGTCGTTGACGCGGCGGCCGGCGATCCTGATCTCGCCACTGGTGATGCTTTCCAGTCCAGCGATCGTGTTCAGCAACGTGGACTTGCCGCATCCGGACGGTCCGACAAGGACGAGGAAGCCGCCCTCCTCCATGGCCAGGTTGATGCCCTTCAGCACCGACACGGCTCCATAGGACTTTTCAAGGCGGTTGATTTCGAGAAAGCCCATCGTAATTCCTCCCATTATCCTTTCACGGCGCCCGACATCAGGCCGCGCACGAAGAACCGGCCGGCGACGATGTAGACGATGAGCGTGGGCAGGGCGGCCAAAAGCGCCCCGGCGAAGTGGACGTTGTATTCCTTGACGCCCGTCGACGAGTTCACGAGGTTGTTCAGCGCAACCGTGATCGGCATCGCGGTGGGGCCCGAGAACGAGGCGCCGAACAGGAAATCGTTCCAGACGTTCGTGAACTGCCAGATCACGGTCACGACGATGATGGGTCCGGAGCTCGGCAGAAGGATCCGGTAGAAGATCTTGAAGAAGCTCGCCCCATCGACCTGCGCCGCCCGCACCAGCTCAGTCGGGAACGCCTCGTAGTAGTTCCTGAAGTAGAGCGTGGTGAAGCCGAGTCCGTAGACGACGTGGACGAGGATCAGCCCGTAGATCGTGCCGGCGATGCCGAGCATTCCGAGAATGCGCGCCATCGGGATGAGCACGATCTGGAACGGGATGAAGCAGGCGAACAGCATCAGGCCGAACACGATCTTGTGGCCCGGGAACCGGTACTTCGTGAGCACGTAGCCATTGAGCGCGCCCACGATGGTCGAAATCGCGACTGCGGGAACCACCATAAGGATCGAGTTCAGGAAGTATGGCGCGAGACCTGTGGCCTCGACGCCGATCTGAGCCTCGTTCCAGGCCTTCCGCCAGGGCTCGAAGGTCGTTTCTGCCGGCAGGGACAGCATGTTGCCGCCCTGGATCTCCGCCAACGGCTTGACCGAGTTCACGACCATGATGAACAGCGGCAGGAGATAGTAGATCGCGAAGGCGATCAGCACGAGGTAGAGGAGCGCTCTCGCCGGAGAACGGGACGAGGTCGCGCTGCGATCCTCGGAAATGGTGGAGACGTGCGCGGTCATTTCTTCTCTCCCCGCAGCTCGGCGTAAAGGTAGGGAACGATGATCGACGAGATCATGATGAGCATGATCACGGCGGATGCCGCACCGACGTTCATCTGGTTGCGCGTGAACGTGTAGGAGTACATGAAGGTGGACGGCATCTCGGTGGCGCGGCCGGGTCCGCCGTTGGTCATCGCGATAATGAGGTCGAACGACTTGATGGCGAGATGGGCCAGAACGACGAAGGCGGACAGGAACGCCGGACGGAGCTGCGGGATCACGATGCGGCGGTAGGTCTGGACGGTCGAGGCGCCGTCGATCTGGGCCGCCTTCATGATCTCGCTGTCGATGCCCCGCAGGCCTGCGAGGAACATCGCCATGACGAAGCCGGAGGACTGCCACACCGCGGCGATGACGATGGTATAGATCGCCATCTGGCTGTCCTTGATCCAGTTGAAGGTAAAGCTGGTCCAGCCGATCGCGTGCATGGTCTGCTCCAGGCCGATGCCCGGGTCGAGGAACCACTTCCAGGCGGTTCCCGTGACGATAAAGGAGAGCGCCATCGGGTAGAGGAAGATCGGGCGCAGCAAGCCCTCACCGCGAATTTTCTGGTCGATGAGGATTGCCAGGAAGAGCCCCATCGCGGTGCACAGGACGATGTACAGGGAGCCGAAGATCGCGAGGTTCTTCAGCGCGACGGTCCAATTGGGGATCGAGAACAGGCGCGAATACGTGCCGAACCCGATGAAGTCGAAGACCGGCAGCAGCGTCGAGCTGGTCGTCGACAGGTAGATCGTGAACAGGATGAAGCCGTAGACGAAGACGACGAGCGCCGCGAAGCTGGGTGCGAGCACCAAGCGAGGCAGCCAGTCCTCAATCCCGCGCGACGTGCGGGCCGGCTCGATTGACGTGGTATGACTCGGGATCGCGGCGACCGCCATGGCGTGTGCCTTTCATCTCAAAGCAGGTTGGGTCGGGTCCTGGGTCCCATCCACACAGGTGGAACCCAGGATGGACGGTGCGGTGATCCCTATTGCTTCGCGCCGGCGACGGCCGTCACGAGTTCCTTCACGCCCTGATCGGGTGCGTAGTCCCCGTTGAAGACAGCCGTGATGACGTCGTACATGGCGTTCTTGACGGCAGCGCGCGCCGCGTGCCCGTGGGCCAGCGATCCGAGCAGCGTCCCCTTGGCCACGGCCTCCTTGACGTCGGCAATCGCCTTCTTGCCGCAATCGTCGAAGGCGGCATCCGAGACGTCAGTGCGGGCGGGCGCCGAGCCCTTCACCACATTGAAGGACGACTGGAAGCCAGGATCCTCGATGGCCATGGCCATCTTCTGCTGCGCTGCCTGCCGGTCGGCGCCGACCTTGAACATCGCGAACTGGTCGGTGTTGAACGTGACCACGCCCTGCGTTCCGGGGAAGCGGGTACAGATGAAGTCCGTTCCGGGCTTCTTGCCGGCATTGACGAACTCGCCCTTTGCCCAGTCACCCATGATCTGCACGGCGGCATCGCCCCGGATCACCATGGCGCTGGCCAGGTTCCAGTCGCGACCCGAGAAGTTGTTGTCCACGTACTTGCGGAGCTGGATCATCCGCTCGAAAACCTTCTTCATGGTATCCGAGCCGAGTGCCTCCGGATCGAGATCGATCAGCGCCTTCTTGTAGAAGTCGGGGCCTCCGGTCGCGATGACGACGCTGTCGAAGATGGTCGCGTCCTGCCAAGGCTGTCCCCCGTGGGCCAGGGCCGTCTTTCCCGAGGCCTTGACCTTGTCGAGCGCCGCGATGAACTCATCCCAGTTCTGCGGCGGCTTCAGGCCGAGGTCGTCGAAGACCTTCTTGTTGATCCAGATCCAGTTCGTGGAGTGCAGGTTCACTGGGGCGGCCACCCAGGTCCCCTTGTACTTGGAGAACTGCTGGAGGGCTGCTGGAATGTTCTTGTCCCAGTTCTCCTTGGTCGCGATGGCATTGAGGTCGGCCAGGACGCCTTGCTCGGCCCAGTCCTGGATGTCAAAACCCAGCATCTGCGAGGCCGTCGGCGGGTTGCCGGAGGTGACGCGTGCCCGGAGGACGGTCATGGCCTGCTCGCCGCCGCCGCCCGCGACGGGCACGTCCTGCCAGACGACGCCCTCGCCGTTCAGGTTCTGCTTCAGGACGTTCAAGGCCGCGGCCTCGCCGCCCGATGTCCACCAGTGCAGGACATCGACGCGCTGCGCTCCCTGGGCAAGAGCGGGCAAGCCGGCGAGCGCGCTCGAAGCGAGCAACGCTGCCGAGAAAATGCATGACTCCGTGACGTTCATCTCTGTTCCTCCCTTAGAGCCGGATCCGTTCCGGCGTACGCTTCAGGTTTCCGAAGGTCGTGGCACCCACCAGGCCGTGCGCGGGCCCGAGTGGAAGTGCAGGGTCTTCTCTTCGGTGTAGTCGTCGACCGCCCTGCGGCCCAACTCGCGGCCGAGGCCCGACTGCTTGTACCCCCCGAAGGGAAGTTCGCTCGCGCCGTCCATGAACGTGTTCATCCAAACGGTCCCGGCATGGATGCCGCGGCCGACGTTGAGGCAGGTGTTGAAGTCGCGGCTCCAGACACCCGCCGAGAGCCCGTAGTCGGTGCCGTTGGCGATGGCGATGGCCTCATCGGCGGTGTCGAACGTGAGGATCGACAGCACCGGGCCGAAGACCTCCTCCCGGGCAATGGTCATCTGGGGCTTGACCCCGTCGACGATGGTCGGGGCCATGAACTGCCCGCTCTCGTGGTCGAGCCGGGTCCCGCCGACCTTGACCTCGGCGCCGGCCTCGCGCGCCTCGGCGACAAATCCCTCGATCTTCGCGAGATGGTCTGGGGTCACGATGGCGCCCACCCGCACGTCCTCGTCGAGCGGGTCGCCGACCTTGACGTCCCGGACCTTGCGCTGGAGGTCCGCCACGAAGCTTTCGGCGATCGGCCGCTGGATGATCAGGCGGCTTCCGGCGTTGCAGCACTCGCCGGCATTGAAGTACGCGCCGAACACCGCGGCGTCGAGGGCAGCCTCGAGATCGGCGTCGGCGAAGACGAGCTGAGGGTTCTTGCCGCCCAACTCCATCGAGACCTTCTTCAAGGTCTGGGCCGCCGTGGCCATCGCGCCCTTTCCGACGCGCGTCGATCCGGTAAACGAGATCATGTCCACGCGGGGATCGGACGTCATCCTGGCGCCGACGTCCGCGCCCCGGCCGGAGATGATGTTCGCGACGCCGGACGGAAGGCCTGCCTCGAGAAGGAGCTTCCCGAGATGGAGTGTCGACGCGGACGTCAGCTCGCTCGGCTTGACGACGGCCGTGCAACCGGCGGCCAAGGCGAACGGTAGCTTCTGGCTGACGATCAGGAATGGGAAGTTCCATGGCGTGATGATCGACACGACGCCAATCGGATCCCTGACGACCACGCCCAACTTGTGCGGACCGATCGTCGAAAAGCTTTCGCCGTGCAGGTCCCTTGCGAGGGCTGCCGCATAGCGCCAGATGTCGGCGGCCCCCGCGATCTCGCCCCGGGCCTGGGCGATCGGCTTGCCGCATTCCAGCGTGTCCAGCATGGCAAGGAGTTCGGCATCACGCTCGATCAGGGACGCAACGTCGAGCAGGACCTTCGAGCGCTCGGAGGCCGTCATGCGCGGCCACGGCCCGCGGTCGAACGCGGCGCGGGCGGCCGCAATGGCGAGGTCAGCTTCGTGTTCGGAAGCCCTTGAATAGGTCGAGACCGTGACGCCGTGCGCGGGGCTCGTGCGCTCGACCGTTTCCTCGCTGCGTGCCTTGGTCCAACGTCCGTCGATCAGCAGCTCGTAGGAGCGCGGGGTCATCGCCAAGGCGGCGTCCAGCCGCGAGGTGTCGAGTTTGATAGGCGCGTTCATGGATCAACCCTCAAGTGTTCGAGTAGGACGGGGGCCGCTTCTCGCGGAAGCTGGCGACGCCCTCTTTCAAGTCTGCGGTGTAGGACACGAGAGCACCCGCAATGCCCTCGACGGCCGCGGCGGTTTCCTCGTCCTCTGCGGCGTTGATGAGTTCCTTGGCTATCGAGACCGCGATCGGTCCGCGCTCCGCGACGAGCCCCGCAATCTCGCGGGCCCGCCCGAGCGCGCCCCCCTGCGGCACGACTTCGTCGACGATTCTCAGGCGCTCGGCCTCCTCGCCGGACAGGAATGCGCCCGTGAGCGAAAGGCGGCGCACGGTCTGCGAGCCGAAGCGGCGCACCAGGCGCTGGGTTCCGGACCAGCCGGGCACCATTCCGAGACCCGTTTCGGGCAGTCCGATCATGATCTGCTTCTCGGCCACCCGGATGTCGGCGGCTGCGGCCAGTTCCAGGCCACCGCCTAGGGCATGACCGCCGAGCGCGGCGATCAGCGGGACCCTCAGGCGGGCCAGCCGGTCGAAGGCCCGATGACCCTGGCGCGTCCACACCCGCCACATGTCCAGCGGCTCGAGGACGCCCCAGCCGGCGATGTCTCCGCCGGCACAGAAGGCCTTGCCCTCGCCCGTGATGATCGCGCAGCGGATCTCCCGGCTGTCCTCGATGACATTCGCGGCGTCCACAAGTGCCTCGATCATGGGCATGTCGAGGGCGTTCAGCTTCTCGGACCGGGCCAGGGTGATCGTCGCCACCGCACCGTCGACCTGGAAGCGGATGTAAGGAGTCGTCATGCCGCCCTCCTCTTGGTCTTCGGGGCCTCTTGCCGCGTCGAAACCCGCAGACCGAACGGCTCCGGCCGGAAGAGGGCAGCATCCATCAGTTTGGGAGCGGCCGGCACGAGTAGAGGGAATGCGGCGTGGGCGAGCACGTCCCGATCCAAGTCGATGCCGGGCGCGATCTCGACCACCGCGATCCCGGCCGGCGTCAGCTTGAGGACGCAACGTTCGGTCACGTAGGTGATGTCCTGGCCCTGCTCGATCGCACGGCGGCCCGAGAAGGAAACATGCTCGACGGCCTCGACGAGCTTGTCGACCTTGCCCTCCTTCAGGATCCTGAGCTCGCCGTCGACGATCTCGAACTTGGCACCAGCCGTGTAAAATCCCGAGAAGACGATCCGCCTGGCATGGCTCGAGATGTCGACGAACCCGCCGGCCCCGGCCGTGACATGCGGCCGGGCGCTCAACTTGGAGACGTTCACCGATCCGGTGCGGTCGATCTGGAGGAACGACAGGAGCGAGAGGTCGAACCCGCCGCCTTGGAAGTAGGTGAAGTTATACGGCGACGGCATGATGGCCTCTGCGTTCGACGAGCAGCCGAACTTGAAGTCCAGCAAGGGGATGCCGCCCACGGCGCCGTGCTCGATCATCCAGGTGACGTCGCCATGGCATCCCTCCTCAATGAGGATGCGGGGGACGTTGGCCGAGATGCCGAAACCGATGTTGATGGCATCGCCGTAGTTCAGCTCCTGCGCGACGCGGCGCGCGACGACCTTCGAGACGTCGAATTCCGGAATGGAAAAGCTCGCGAGGGGCCGGAAGATCTCACCCGAGATGGCCGGATCGTAGACGGTCTGAGTCGTCTGCATCTGGTCCGGCGCGACGACGACGACATCGACGAGAATGCCGGGCACCATGACGTCGTGAGGCTTGAGCGTCCCGCTCTCCACCACGCGCTTCACCTGCGCGATGACGAGGCCGCCATTGTTGCGGACGCTCAGCGCCTGCTCGACGGGACCGAGATAGGCCCCCTCATGTTCGTACGACAGGTTCCCGCGCTCATCGGCCGTCGTCGCGCGGATGATGGCGACGTTCGGAACGATGCTCTTGAAGAAGAGCCACTCGTCGCCCTCGAATTCCCGCGTCTGCACGATCGGCTCGGCGGACGCCCGCTCGTTCATCGCGCAGCCCTCGCGGGATGGGTCGACGAAGGTGTCCTTGCCGACCTTGGTGAGCACGCCCGGGCGCTTCGCCGCGGCCTCGCGGTGCATGTCGAACAGGATGCCCGAGGGGATGTTGTAGGCCGGAATCTCGTTGCTGGTGATCATCTTCCAGATGGCGGGTGGCTCCGCCGAGGACGGACCCGACGGATACGATCCGGCGATGATGCGGGCCAGCAGTCCCGGTTTCGCGAGATGGTCGACGCCCTTGATCCCGGACATGTCGCCAGCAGCGATCGGATGGACCGTCGTCAGCGCGCGCGGGTGACCCGTTCCATCGAACCGCTTGCCGATGGCGGCAAGGACGGCATCGGGACAGCCGAGCCCTGAGGCGGAGGATACCGTGACGGTGGCGCCGTCCGGAATGAGGGCGGCCGCTTCGTCGGCCTGGAGGATACGGGGAAAGCTCATTGCGATACCTTCGTGGTTGGCTGGGCGGGATCGATGGCGACGGCCCGGGAGGTCCTGGCGGATTCGAGGGCTGCCGCGGCCACGGCCAGGGACCAGACACCGTCGTCTCCGGTCGCAGCGGGTTCACCGTCGCCGGCGACGGCCGCAGCGAAGCGCGCGACGCTGCGCTCGTAGAGATTGGTGCGGTCGATCGGCAGGAGTTCCTCGCCGGACGCCGTCCGCAGCAGGACATCACCAACCGCCTTCTGCGTCATGCAATCGGTCCCGATCAGCGATCCGTCGGTGCCGTGGACCTCGAAGCCCGTCTTGGCGTGAGCGGTGGTGAAGGCATCGTGGAACTGGGCCAGCACGCCGGAGCTGAAACGGATCGCGCCCATGGCGCCATCCTCGACCTCGCCCTGGGACAGGCCGGCGGACTGGGACATCGCCGTGACCTCGACAGGGTCGTCGGCCAGGACGAAGCGCAAGGTGTCGGCATCGTGCACGGTGATGTCCAGGATCACGCCCGCGCCGGCGCCGGGGTTCGTGAGGCGCCAGCCTTGCAGGTGGGCCGGCAGGTAGACGGCGTGGAAGACCCGGGCGAAGAGCGGCCGCCCGATGCGACCTGCGGCGATGGCCTCGCGCATCGCCCGATGCGTCCCGGCGTTGCGGAGATGATGGTTGGTTCCCAGCACAACGCCCAGGGCGCGGCAGGCCTCGACCATCCCGCGGGCCTCACCGACGGTGAGGGCGAGCGGCTTTTCGCACAGGACATGCCGACCGGCGCGGGCGGAGCGCAGGACTTGGTCGTGGTGGAGTTCGTTGGTGGTCGAGACGTAGACCGCGTCGACCTTCTCCAGCAGCTCGTCCAGGCTCGTCGTGGCGTGCGGGATCCGGTTGGCGTCCGCGTAGGCGGAGGCCCGATCCCGGTCGCTGCTCATCACCGAGACAACGTCGCCGCCCATCGAGCGGATCGCGTCGATCATCCACTCCCGTGCGATCGTGCTCGCTCCGATCAGTCCCCAGCGCAATGTCGTGTTCATGAGATCTTCCTTTCCCTCGGCGGCGGGCAGCAGCTTTCGCGGACGACGAGGCGGGCCTCGCCGATATAAGTTTCCTGTGCCCGGCTGCCGGAGGCGATCTGGCGCAGGAGCATCTGTGCGGCCCGCTCGCCGAGGTCTCCCGCATCGACCGCGATCGTCGTGAGAGGCGGAGAGACCTGTCGGGCTTCGGCCGTGTCGTCGAAGCCGGTGATGGCCATGTCCCGCCCCGCGACGACGCCCTTGCGGCCCATCGCCAGCATGGCCCCGATCGCCACGACGTCGTTGAAGCACACGACCGCGGTCGGCCACTCGCGACGGGCCAGCAGGTTGGACATCGCGGTGAACCCGCCGTCTTTGCTCGGCATCGACTCCAGCATCAGAGCGGGATCCAGGTGCATTCCCGCCTCCTCGAGCGCGCGGGTGAAGCCGGCGACCCGGTCCTTGCGCACGGCCATAGGCTCCATGCCGCCGAGGAAGGCGATCCTGCGGTGCCCAAGGGAGATCAGGTGAGCGGTGATGCGGGCGGCTCCTGTCGTGTTGTCGGATGCCACGAGCGAGGACCGGGCACCCGGTACGCGCCGGATCGCCAGGATGAGCGGCATGCCGAGATCGAGCAGGTCGTTGACCTCCCGTCCCTCTGTTTCCAGTGCCGGACAGAGGATGATCCCCGAGGCGCCGTGCTCGCGCATCGAACGCACGACCTCAGCCTGGCGGACGACGCTCTCGGCCGTGTTGGAAATGAAGGGGATGTAGCCCGAGGTGCGCAGGACGCGCTCGATCCCGATGGCGAGCTCGGCGAAAAATGGGTTCGACAGGTCGTTGATGACCATGCCGACAATGCTCGACTGTGCGCCGCGCAGGTTGGCCGCTCCGCGGTTGTAGACGTAGCCGAGCTTGGCCATTGCCTTCGAGACGCGGTCGCGGGTGTCGTCGGCCACGAGGGAACTGCCCTTGAGTACCAGTGACACCGTCGATTTGGAGACACCCGCCTCGCGGGCGATGTCGATGATCGTGACGCTCGCCGAGGCCCGTCGCTTGCCGGACATTGGGTCCGCCTTTCCATCCCTAAATCTATTGGAACGTTCCATAGCACGCCAGTTCGATTTCTGTAAATATCTATTTCTCCGAAGACAATTGCGAATATCCCGCGGCCAAGCGGCAATGTGCACTTGCGCTTTTGTATTGGAACGTTCTAAAACGTGGCCCTGGAGAAGGGCCCGTGACGGCGGCCCGGACGGGAGGTTGGAACGCGATGGCTCAGATTGATCTGCTTCGTCTGGATGGCTCGGTCGAATCGCACCGGGTCGGTGAGGCTTCGCCTTATCCACTCACCCACACGGGCCAGTCGCCCCGCACGGTGTATGCGGCTGCCCACGTCGTGGCCGACCCCTTTGCCCTCAGGAATCCCTGGCAGTCGTCGGACGTCGACTGGGACACCACACTCAAGTTCCGCCACCATCTGTGGGGCCTTGGTCTCAAGATCGCCGAGGCGATGGACACCTCCCAGCGTGGCATGGGCCTCGACTGGCCGGGGGCGAAGGAGTTGATCAAGCGCTCACTGCTAGAAGCCAAGACGGCCCCCGGGGCCGACCTGGCCTGCGGCGCGGGCACCGATCACCTGAGCCCCGCCGACGTGCGGACGCTGGACGACGTGGTCGCGGCGTACGAGGAGCAGTTGGCCCACATCGAGGCCTACGGCGGGCGCGCGATCCTCATGGCGAGCCGCGCTCTCTGCAAGGTCGCACGATCGAAGGACGATTATCTCTACGTCTACGACCGGATCATTCGCCAGGCCTCCGACAAGGTCATCCTCCACTGGCTCGGGGAGATGTTCGACCCACAGCTCGAGGGCTACTGGGCGAGCAGCGATGTCGATGTCGCCATGAGCAACTGCCTCGAGCTCATCAATGCCCATCCGGGGAAGGTCGAGGGAATTAAGATTTCCCTGCTCGAACGCTCCTACGAGGAGAAGATGCGCGCCCTCCTCCCGGCCGACGTCAAGATGTACACGGGTGACGACTTCAATTACGCCGACCTGATCGAGGGTGACGGCACCCACCATTCGCACGCGCTTCTCGGCATCTTCGACCCGATCGCGCCTGCTGCGGCCGCCGCGATGGACTGCCTGGCGAAGGGCGACAGTGCCGGCTACCATGCGATCCTCGATCCGACCGTGGCGCTCTCGCGCCGCATTTTCGAGGCGCCGACACAGCACTACAAGGCAGGGGTGGTTTTCCTCGCCTGGCTGAACGGCTACCAGGATCATTTCCGGATGCTCGGCGGCATGGAGTCGGCCCGAGGCATCCTCCATTACTCGGAGATCTTCCGGCTCGCGGACCGGGCCCGCCTGCTCGTCGACCCTGACCTCGCGGTCACGCGGATGCGTCAGCTCAATGCCATTAACGGCATCTAGCGTCTGTGCGACCATCAGGGATGAAACGACAATCGTGATGCCGTTTGCGTCGCCGGGAGGCCGGCCTCCCTATCCCGACGGCATGCCGGACCGGAAAGGCCATGCCGATGGTTGATGATATCAGGATGCTTCGCTCCCTGTTCGAGGCTGCCTTGGCGGCAGCCCTGCCCGACGGCAAGTTCGCCGCCAACCTGCCGGACTGCCCCAAGGGGCGCACGATCGTTCTCGGCGCGGGCAAGGCGTCCGCCAGGATGGCCCAGGCGTTTGAGGCTGCCTGGCCCCATCCGTGCGAGGGCGTCGTGGTGACACGGTACGGTCACTCGGCTCCCACGCAGCGGATCGAGGTCGTCGAGGCCTCGCACCCCGTTCCGGATCAGGCGGGCATGGATGCTGCGGAAAGGATCCTGGAACTGGCCTCAGACGCGGGCAATGACGACTTGGTTGTCTGCCTGATCTCCGGCGGCGCATCGGCCCTGCTCTCACTGCCGGCGGAGGGGATCACGCTGGCGGACAAGCAGAGCATCACGAGGGCCCTCCTCAAGTCAGGGGCACCCATCCACGAGATGAACCAGGTGCGCAAGTCGCTCTCCCGCATCAAGGGGGGCCGGTTGGCCTTGGCGGCCGCGCCTGCCCGGGTCGTGACCTACGTCATCTCCGATGTCCCCGGCGACAATCCGGCCAGTATCGGTTCGGGCCCCAGCATCCCCGAGCCACAGGATCCCGACGAGGTCCTCGCCATCCTTGGACGCTATGGAATCGAGATCTCCTCCTCGTTGAAGGGCGTGATCCTTGAGAATTGCTCAGCGACCCGCCAGGTCGCTGCAAGCGACGTGCGTGTCCTGGCAACGCCGATGATGGCCCTCAAGGCGGCGGGATCGAAGGCCCGGGAGCTGGGACTCGATCCGCTGATCCTTGGCGACGCGATCGAAGGCGAAGCCCGAGAAGTAGCCAAAGTGCTTGCCGGCATCGCGCGGTCGGTGAGTGTTTACAACATGCCAGCGATCAAACCATGCGTCCTGCTGTCGGGCGGGGAAACCACGGTCACGGTTCGTGGAAACGGTCGTGGCGGCCGGAATGCCGAGTTTCTCCTGGCCCTGCACCTCGCACTGTCGGATCTCCCTAACGTTGCCGCCATCGCCTGCGATACGGATGGCATCGACGGGATCGAGGACAACGCAGGCGCCTGGTTCGGCCATGGCAGCCCTGCCGCTGTCCCTGCCCTGGACGCCTCGGCGTATCTGGCGAACAACGATGCCTACGGGTACTTTTCGAGACTGGGCCAGCTTGTCATGACCGGACCAACGCTGACCAACGTCAATGACTTCCGTGCCATCCTGATCAGGTAAATGAACGATAAGGCGAGCACGATTGGGTTCAGCCGCTTGGAGACCTACGATGAATGACAACCCAAGTCTTGATGCGCTCCTGGCAGAGGAACAGGAGCTCCAGTTCCCATCCTTCAACGCCGACGTTGCTTGGGTGCTCGGCAACCATATCCGCGAGCGCGCTAGGATCGCCTCCTCTCCGATCGCGATTGAGATCTCCAGGAGCGGACAGCAGCTGTTCTTCGCGGCGCTCCTCGGGGCCACGCCTGACAATGCCGAGTGGATACGCCGCAAGCGGGCCCTTGTGCAACGGTTTCACCACAGCTCTCTCTACATGTCCGTCGAGGCGGAGCAGAAGGGGCGCCCGTTCCTGCAGCGTTACGGGCTTTCCGAGCAGGATTATGCGGCGGCCGGGGGTGGTTTCCCCATATTCGTGAAGGACACGGGTTGTGTGGGCGCCGTCGTTGTCAGCGGTCTTCCTCAACTTGAGGACCACCGTTTGGTGACCGAAGCGGTCCGGGCGACGATCACCGGGCTTACGATGAGCCAAATCGGAGAGACCGTTGAGCAGGAGGGTATCTGATGATCCGGCACATCGTCCTTGTCCGCTTCCGCGATGAAATCGATGAGCCGCAGATCGAGGCGCTGTTCGCGGAGATCGAATCTCTCCAGCCGCGCCTCCCCGGAATGCTTCGGGTGGTCTCAGGGCGAAGCCTGGAACTCGAGAGGCTCGAAAAAGGGTTCCGGCACGGCTTCATCGTTGAGTTTGATGGCCCAGCCGCCTTGGAGGCCTACCAGGCCAACGAGGACCATCGCCGGATGGGCGCCAAGCTGGTGGCGGCTGCCGAGGGTGGGCTGGACGGGATCCTGGTATTCGATCTTCCGAGCTGAAGAGTCGCTAATCGCCTCGCGTGCGCCCGCACTGGTTGTGGTGTGGGAAACCTTCGAGCTGAGGCTCAAGTCATTGATGCGCACCGGCGCACCCTCGACGGTGTTTGCACCCTGTCCGAGCCCCAGGAGTTTCGGCGTCGCCTCAAGGTCCAAGACATGCAGCCGATTGAGCGCCGGAGGCTTCAGGGTGCGATTGTGCTGATGGGTCGAGGGCAATAACCTGTGGAATCTATGCTCGTGATCATCCAGATGTCGCGAACGCATGCACGCACTTCGCCGAGGCAATCAGGGCTCCCGCCTTGCCTGCGCTATCGAAGCCACGTTCATCGCCGCTGCAACGGATCCGCCTTGCGGCACGGCCCCGCCAACGCCCATGATGCTGCCAACCCTCGGGTCGAGATGGGCCAAGGCCCAGATGGCTTCCATCTGATCAACATCGCGCTGCATGCGCGTGGCCAGGACGACGGCCGACAGGACGCCGGCCATCGTACAAACGAGGATGAGAGCGACAATGGGATCTGTGACATTCGTCCATGTTACATGGTGCGATGCAGGTCAGCCCTCTCGCTCGACCGTGATGCACGGATCAGCTTCTGCACGCATTGAGGCCCACGAGCCCGCATTCAGGCGATACGGACGGACTTCGGGCGTCCAAGCGCGAGCATCCAGTTCAAGGCAGGAACGGCGATAGCGACCTCGGTCCTGCGACGCCGATCCGTCCGCGAGCGCAAGCTCGTGCCGATTACTCGCTTCAGGCGACTGAAGGGTACTGTCAACTTGATGCCGGATCGCCAAAGTTGTCGCTACGTATCCTCCAGGCCAGTTCAAATCAGTCAACCAAGGCAGCACCGGTCACATCGCGCCAGCTGAGGAAGGCGCGATCGCGGGCGGCTCGGTACTCACTGGCGGAAACGCGATGGCGGCGGAGTTGGAAGTGGTTGTGGATCGGGGTGTGGATCGTGAGAAACTGCTGCGCATGCCGGACTGACTTGAACCGCCTCATGTGGTGTTCCCGTCGTCGGGCCGGTTGGTGCGACACCTCGCAGCGATTGTTCAGGTATCGGCCCTGCCGATGTTCCACATCCGGCAGGATCTCGCGTTTAGCGGCACCATAGGACCCGAGTTTATCCGTCACGATCACTCTGGGCACGTAGCACAAACCCTTCAGCAGCTTGCGAAAGAAGCGCTTGGCCGCCTTCTTGTTGCGACGGCTCTGGACCAAGACGTCGAGCACGTTTCCGTGCTGATCAACGGCTCGCCAGAGGTAGTGCAGTTTGCCCCGGATGCGGACGAACACCTCATCTAAAAACCACTTGTCGCCGGGCCGCGGACGGCGCCGCTTGAGCCTGTTGGCGAAGGTCCGTCCGAAGCGCAGGCTCCACTCGCGGATAGTCTCGTAGCTGACCACAATCCCCCGCGCTGCCAGGATCAACTCGACCTCACGGAGGCTCAAGCTGAAGCAGTGATACAACCACACCGCCTGGTTGATGATTTCAGCCGGAAAGCGGAAGCCGCGGTACGGGTTGGACGTGGTGCTCATGCCCGAGACCCTGCCATAGGAACGGACCTACGCCAACTTGACAGCACCCTCCAGGGCCTCCCCGGCCGCGAGATCGTCGAGGAAGATCTCGACCAGCTCCTGCCCGTTCGTCCCAATCCGGCCCCAGTTGAGAACCAGGCGCATGGTCCCGAACAGATGCCGCTCGATCATGAGGCTGTAGAAGCGCCGGATCCCCTGCTCAGGGTCGATCCGGTGCAGGACCAGGTGGTGCTTGATCGGGGATCGGAGGTCGTCCTTTACGCGCTCGGCTCTTGAACCCTACGGCTCGCCCCACCACGGAGGAGGCTCCGCGCCGAGTTCCTCGGTTGCGAAGGCAGCGAAAAGGTTCATAGCTTGGCCCAGGATCGGCTTGGCGAGAAAGGCCGGCTTGTGGATTGCAACCAGAGCCGCAGGTAGTTCCTCTTCCTCGAGCTTCTTCAAGGCCCGCCACCGCTTTTTCTCGGTCTTATGCTGCATGACCATCACCGGCAGATAGGCCGCAAGCTGGGTCAACATCTCTTCGTCGCTGCGGGGGTTCTCGAACCGGAAAGGTAGTGGCGTAACAGGATGTCTCTTGTTCATCGGCGCGTCCCCGACGCTGCAAAATATTGATCCCGCCCTCTTGGCTCATCCCAACTTGGCTGGGGATCTCGATGGGAACCCTGGGCGTAGTCCGGGTTGCAGGCGCCGTTTCGAAGGGCCAACGGTCGGGAACCAGCAATCACGGGGCAATGCTGATGTCCACGAGAGCCTGGGTCCGCCTCGTCGTGACGTGCTCGATGGCAGCTTTGAGCACGCCCATCAGGTCGGCCGCCCGCTCCACCCGTGCGGTCCATGCACGGCTTGCCTCCGCCACCTTGGTGAAATCCGGCGATGGCGCCAGGGAGGTCAAAGGCATGGCGTTAGCGCGTGCCGCATAGCCGTTTGGGTAGACCCCCAGTACCGATTGCCTCACGGCGCCCCATTCCGCATTGTTGAGGATGAGAACCAGCACGGGAAGCTCAAGCGCCTCCGCGATCTGGTGGCAGGCTACCGGATTCGCGAACATGTACGAGCCGTCACCCATGGTTGCAATGACGAGCCTGCCGGGATCCGCAAGCTGAATGCCAAGGGCGGTCGGAAACGACCAGCCAAGGCCACCCGAATGCGGCTCCTGGTACCAAGTCCCATGCCCATCGAGGGTCAGCGGATCGAGCGGGCAGCCGAGCTCACTCAGAACCGTCGCGCGATGTGCTCTGATGGCTTCCGACAAGCAGAGGCTCACCCAGGCCTTCGACATCCGCTCCGTTCCGCTCGCCTCCGCCGCGGCGAGAGTTTTCTGCCGGACGAGCCTGCTTCGCTTCGCTACGTCCTTGCGGCGGCGGGCACACGCCTCTGCCCGCCCAGGATGCAACGGCTGCATTGCAGACGCCAGCGCCGCGATGATCTCGCCTGTCTCGCCCATCAGCGAAACGTCGGAGCGGAAGTTGCGGATGGGAAAGCGGCTGTAGAGAGGATCCTGTCCCGCATGAATGACGCGGCAATCCTCAGGATGCTCATGGATTGCCGGCGACCATGGCGCCAAGGAGTCGAGCACGAGGATCGCGTCGGCCTCCTGGATCCACGGCATGGGCTCCGAACCGATGCACATCGGATGATCGGTGGGGATTGCAAGCTGAATGGCCCAGTAGTGGCAGACCGGGATACCCCATTCCTCCGCGAGCTGGGACAGGATCCGGAATCCCTCTTCGCCTCCTGCTCCACGCTGCGCCACGATGAGTGGGCGCTCGGCCCGTGCGAGGATCTCCGCTGCATCCTTGAGCCGCGTGGCAGGCGGCGAGGCCTCGGCCGGCTTGATGCGGAGCGGGTCGCTCAACCCTTCGGACGGGCATGGCTCGCACAGCACCTCGCGCGGCAGGCTGAGATATACGGGTCCCTTCGGAGTGGACATCGAGACCGCATAGGCCCGGTCAACGATTTCGAGCGCCTGCTCCGGGAACTTGAGCTCATACTCCCACTTGGTGGCCTCCCGCACGAGCGCAGCCTGATCGCGCATTTCCTGGCCCCAGCCGATGGGAACCGTCCTTGCTCCGAAACGCCCGTGTTCCGTCACCGGCGTCCGGCCGGAGAACAGCAGAACGGGCACATGCTCCGTCGCCGCGTTGATGGCTCCGATGGCGCAGTTCGCGAGGCCCACATTGGTGTGGGCCATCACAGCCTGTGCGCGGCCGGTCGCCAGAAAATAACCGTGGGCCATGCCCATCGCGGCGTTCTCGTGCGGAATCACGATGGCCTTCGGGAGTTGCAGGTCCCTGGCGGCAGCTTCCGCGAGTCCCTCGATGATGGGCGGGAAATCTGTCCCCGAATTGGCGAAGATGTAGTCCACCCCGATCGCCTTGAGGCGGGTGAGAAGTGCGCCACCGGCCGTGATGGTTTGATTGTTCAAGGGGTCGGCCATTGGTATTTCCTTGTCGTTCGGACGGCGCTGCGGGCAATGCCACGTGTCCGCTTGCTTGTAGGGTTCAGGTGCCGACACCTACATGAGGCTCGGCAGCCACGTGGCGAGGATCGGAAAGGCGACCAGGATCGCGAGCCGGATTAGGTCCGTGACGACGAAGGGTAGGACGCCGACGAAGATGGTCGAGATGTCCACGTCCTTCACCACGCTCTTGATGACGAAGACGTTCATGCCGACCGGCGGATGAATCAGGCCGAGCTCCACCGTCATCACGATGATCACGCCGAACCAGATCGGATCGAACCCGAGTGCCGTGATCACCGGAAAGACGATCGGGATCGTCAGGATGATCATCGCCATGGCGTCCATGACGCAGCCGAGCACCAGATAGATCAGCAGGATGATGACCAGCACGCCGTAAGGACCGAGGCCGAGCCCGGTGAGAAATTCAGTCACCTTCTGGGGAGTCTGCGTGATCGTGAGGAAGTAGCCGAAGAGGAGTGCGCCGATCAGGATCGTGAACACGGAAGCTGTTGTCCGGACGGATTCCACGAGGCCGCGCCAGAAATCATCCCGTGACAGCTTGCGGCGGAAGACGGCGATGAGAAAGGCGCCGCCTGCTCCCATGCCGGCGGCCTCGGTAGCCGTGAACAGGCCACCATAGAGTCCCAAGATCACGAACAGGAACAGCAGCGAGACCGCCCAGACGTCCCTCAGGGCTGACAGGCGGTCGGACCAGGAGCTTCGATGGCCCTCCGGCAGGAAGCCGGGACGCGCCAATCCGATGAGGGTGATCGTCGCCATGTACATGCTGACGGCAAGGATGCCGGGGATCACGCCGGCGATGAACAGCTTGCCGATATCCTGCTGGGTGATGAGGCCGTAGACTGCCAGCACGGTCGAGGGTGGGATCATGATTCCGAGGGTGCCGCCGGCTGCGATCACACCTGTGGCGAAGCTCTGGGGATAGCCGTAGCGGCGCATCTCCGGATAGGCTACGGAGGAGAATGTCGCGGCGGTGGCTACGGACGAGCCGCAGATCGCCGCGAACCCGCCGCAGGCTGCAATCGTCGCAATGCCAAGCCCGCCCCTGAGATGTCCTAGAAACGTGTTGGCGGCGCGGAATAGCTCACGGCTCATGCCGGAGGTGGACGCGAAGGCGCCCATAAGCAAAAACAGCGGGATCACGGCGAAGTTCGCATCCGTGACGGTCCTGATCGGAGACTGCGCCAGGAGCCGCATGGCCGGCGTGAAGCCGTTGAGGTAACCGAAGCCCGTGATCCCGACGACGCCCATGGCGATGCCGACGGGGACGCGCAGGAACATCATCAGGAAAAGGGCTGCAAAACCAAGGAGGGCAACGGTGTTGGTCGTCATGCTGGCTGCCCTACTCCGCAGTCCGGGTTGGATGAATGTCCTCGTCGACGTCCTGCCGTGTGGCGATCCGGATGACCCGTACCACGAGCAGCAGCACCGCCGCCGCGAGCCCGATCCAGGCGATGAAGTAGTAGACCCACACTGGGAGCCGCAGATCGTAGGTGAGGACGTTGTCGGCACGTGTGCTCAGGACCTTGGAACCCATCATCCAGGCAAAGAAGCCCATGGCCAGCAGCGTGACCGTGGTCGCAAACAGGTCGAGGGCCTTCCGAGCCTTCCTCGGGAGGAAGCTCCAGACGAGGTCCACCGTGATGTGCTCGCCGCGATAGCTCACGCTCGCGAGCCCCCAGAGGATCACGATGCCGAGCACGAGGCGCACGAAGTCGTAGCTGTCCGGAATCGACCAGGAGAACAGATATCTCAGGAAGACCGAGACGAACATCAGAGCGGTGATGGCGGCGAGAAAGATCGCCGCCACCCGCTCGATGCAGTCGACGAGGATGTCGAGGCTGCGCATGGCTGTTTCTCCGGCTTCAGCCGATCAAAGACCGGCCTTGTGCTTCTCGAGGCTCGCCTTGAGTCCGGACATGGCCTCATCCGGATTGGCGCCCGCCTTGCGCACGGACTCCGCCCAGCTCTTGGTCATGGGCTCCACGGCTTTCTTCCACTGCGCGAGCTGATCCGGCGTGAGGGGGTAGACCTCGTGCCCTGAGGCACTTCTCATCTTGTCTCGTCCGGCTGCCTCGTAGTCGGCCCAAGGCCCTGCGAGCTTCACGGCCCAGTCGGTGGTGCAGTGGTCGTCGATCACCTTCTTCTGCGCGGTGGACATGTCCTCGTACTTGTCCTTGTTCATCGCCCACACATAGGCCGTGGTGTAGAGCGGCGCATCGATGTGGTACTGAACGACCTTATCGATGCCGAACAGGAAGATCGAGTTCCATGGGAAGGTGATTGCGTCGGCCACGCCGCGCTCGAGGATCTCGCGCGACTCCGGTGCGGAAGCCTGCACGTTCGCGCCGCCGAGAAGCGTCACCATCTCGCCGACCGTCCCCTGGGCAGGACGCACCTTGAGGCCTTTCACATCCTCCGGCGCGACAACCTTCTTGCGCGAGTGGAGCGAGCCCGGATCGTGCACGAAGGCGAGGCACACCTTCACGTCTTTCATCTCGCGGGCAGCGTATTTGCGGTACCACTCGTCGACCGCCGCCGAGCCCTCGCGGCCGTTCGCGATCATGAATGGAAGCTGCGCTGCATTGATGATCGGGAAGCGGCCCGGCTGATACCCCGGGCTGACATACGTGATGTCGGCGATGCCGTCGCGGGCCATGTCATAGTGGTCGAAAGCCTTCCCGAGCTGCTCGGCCGGGAAGATCGTCGTCTTGATCGTTCCGCCGGAGGCCTTCTCCATGGAGGCGGCCCATTCCTTGGTAGCGGCGACGAGGGGATGGGCCGGCGGAACCCACAGGGAGATCTTGAGGTCGACCGGCTTGTCCTGGGCCTGAGCCGCAGCCCCGGCGAGCCAAACACCTGCCAGCGCGAGCGCGCTGAGCGAGGCGGCGCAGTGCGCCGCCTTGGCGATGAGGGAAGAGCGTCGGCGATCGGTCGTTGGCGTCATGGAAGTTTCCTCTCCTGTTCGATTGTCGTGTCTTACGGCCGGAAGGCCCGGACCGCCCCTCTTCGCCGGGAGCTTGTCGGTCGTAGATATGGCCGTTCCGAGCAGAACGCGTGCCTGTTGCGTGGCTCACGAGGAAGCCTGATCTCCTCCTGTCTTGCGGGTGGCGACGGGGCTCGGCCGCTGGACCCGGGGCGCCTCCGGATCCGACAATGCGTCGGTGATCCGGCGGAGGATCTCGAGGAATTCCTCGCGCTTCTCGGGACCGACGATGCGGTCGAGAACGCGGTCGTGAGCCAGGGCATGGCGGCGCAGGGTCTTGAGCAACTCTCCACCCGCGGGCGTGAGATGCACCGTGTAGCTGCGCTCGTCCGTCTCCCGGCGCCGGCGCTCCACCATGCCGCGTTTCGCGAGGTCCTTGAGGGTCGGCGTCAGGGTCGACTTGTCCCGGCCGCAGGCGCGGCTGAGCTCGGTCGGGGTCAGCCCAGGATTGTTCGCGATGATGCTCAGGATCGTGTAGCGCCCCGGCTGCAGGTCGGCATTGCCGACCCGCTGCTTGAAGGCCTGAAAGGATGCCTCCTGCGCAAGCCGCAGGTGATAGGCGATGGCATCCGTCAGCGCCGCCGGCGGATGGCGCTCGTTTTCCTGCGCGGGCACATCATCCTGCGCCAGCGCCGCCTGCGATGTTCTGCCCCGTACCATCTTCCGATCCAGCTTAGGTCGTTAGAACGGATAGTGCTGCGGGCCGGTCTCGATCGTGATCCAGCGCAGATCCGTGAATTCGGCGACCCCGGCCCTGCCGCCGAACCGGCCGTAGCCGCTGCCCTTCACACCGCCGAAGGGCATCTGCGCCTCGTCGTGCACGGTCGGGCCGTTGACATGGCAGATGCCGGACTCGATCCGCTTCGCCACTCGGAGAGCGCGGGCGATGTCGCGGCTGAACACGGCCGCGGACAGGCCATACTCGGTGTTGTTGGCGACCCGGATCGCCTCCTCCTCGCCCTTCACGCGGATGACGCAGACGACGGGTCCGAAGGACTCCTCCGTGTAGATCCGATGATCGGGCGTGACCCGGTCGAGCACGGTCGCCGTCATCACGGTCCCCTCGACAGACCCGCCCGCCACCAGGACGGCACCCTTGTCGACGGCGTTCTCGACGAGACCGTGGATGCACTGCACGGCGTCGCGGCTCACCACAGAGCCAAGCACCACGTTGCCCGACCGGGGATCGCCCGCAGGAAGAGATTTCGCCTTTGCGGCGAAGCGGCTGACGAACTCGTCCGCGATGCTCTCATCAACAATGATGCGCTCCGTCGACATGCAGATCTGGCCCTGGTTCATGAAGGCTCCGAACGCGGCTGCGCTCACTGCGGCGTCGAGGTCCGCATCGTCCAGAACGATCAGCGGGGCCTTGCCGCCGAGCTCGAGCAGGACAGGCTTGAGATGCCGACCCGCCACTTCCGCGATGATGCGCCCGACGCGGGTCGAGCCGGTGAAGTTGACGCGCTTCACAGCCGGGTGCGCGATCAGCGCCTCCACGACCTTGGCGGCATCCGCGGGCGCATTGGTGACCACGTTCACGACGCCCGCCGGCAGGCCCGCCTCCCGCAGCACGTCGCCGATCAAGCGGTGCGTGCCGGGGCAGGTCTCGGAGGCCTTCAGCACCACCGTGTTGCCGCAGGCGAGCGGTAGCGCGACCGCGCGCACACCGAGGATCACTGGCGCATTCCAGGGCGCGATGCCGACTACGACGCCGGCCGGCTGGCGCACGGCCATGGCGATGCAGCCCGGCTTGTCGGAGGGGATCACCTCTCCGGTGATCTGCGTCGTCATGGCTGCGGCCTCACGGAGCATGCTGGCGGCGAGCTTCACGTTGAACCCGGCCCAGCCGGCCGTCGCGCCAGTCTCGCTCATCATGAGCTGCGTGAACTCGCCGACCTTCTGGTCCATGAGATCGGCCGCCTTCAGCAGAAAGGTACGGCGGGCGTTCGGGCCGAGTTCCGACCAGGCCGGAAAAGCGTCGCGCGCGGCATCGCAGGCGGCTTGCGCATCCGCGACCGTCGCGGCTGCGGCGCGGGTGGCGACCTTGCCGGTGATCGGGTCAAGGCGCTCGAAGGTCTGGCCACCTGACGCGTCCCGATCCAGGTCGTTGATCAGCATCCGGGTATTGGTCTGAATGTTCATCGTTTCCTCCTAATGCGCCCCGTTGCCGTCGGTCCGCCAGATCTGCACTTGTCTCAGTTCCGAATGGTTGCGACAGCCCAGCTGGGCTTGAGCCCGGTCGAGCTCGTCACTCAGGATCCGGATGATCTCTCCGGCTCCCCGATCCGGCCCGAGAGCCCCAATGCCATAGAGAAAGGCCCGGCCCAAAAGGACGAGGTCGGCACCGGTCGCGAGAGCCTTCGCGACATCCTCGCCGCAGCGAATGCCGCCGTCTAGAAGAACGGGCATGTCGTCTCCGACGGCAGCCCTGATCCCGCGCAGCGCGGCGAGCGGTGCCGGTGCGCTCTCGAGTTGGCGTCCGCCATGGTTCGAGACGACGATGCCGTCCATGCCGAGGGTCTTAGCCCGCTGCGCATCATCCGGATGCATCAGCCCCTTCACGACGAGCTTTCGTGGCCAGCGTTCGCGGATCTCGCCGAGGAGCCGCCAATCGAGACGCGCCGACGTCTGGCCGGCCATGAGCGCGGCTAGGGATTGCGGGCTGGCATTCCTGTCGCCATACCGTTCCAAGTTGGCGAAGCGAGGTGCTCCGGCTCGTAGGGTCGCGACGGCCCAGGACGGATGTCGAACGAGATCAAGCGCCATTCTGGCGTCGGGACGGAGCGGGAGGGAAAATCGATTTGCGAGATCCCGAACCCGTTTGCCCGGCGCAGGCACGTCTACGGTCACGACCAGCACGGGCAGGCCTGCTGCATCCGCACGGGCCACAAGACTGTCGACGATGGGTTGATCACGGCCGACATAGAGCTGGAACCAGGATTGCGGAGCAATCGACGCAATCGTCTCGATGGAGGTCGTCCCGGCGGTCGACAGGACGTAAGGAATGCCGGCTTTCGCCGCGCAGCGGGCGAGCGCCTCGTCGGCGCCCGGCCAGACAAGGTTCGCGAGGCCGATAGGCGCAATCCCGAACGGCCACTCGAAACGCTGCCCTAGAATCGTGACGGAGGCGCCCCGCCGCTCGCAGTCGATCAAGGCCCTCGGCACAAGCTCGACACGCGCGAAGGCATCACGGTTGCGCCTGAGAGCAAGCTCGCCGCCGGAGCCGCCATCCATGAAATCGAACGCCAAGCGTGGCAGCCGGCGCTGGGCCTCTGCCCGCATCTGGTCGACCGTGTGGAACTTAGTCCTCACGCCACACCAGCAAGCTGCATCGACCACTCATGGCGACATGAAGAGACGATGTCCTCCGGCATCCACCCTGCGAGGCGGGTATTCTCGAGCATCGCTCATCCTCCCTAGGTGCGGCGCCCCCATTGCGGCCGAGGTGCTTTCCGATGCGCTGCCTTATAGAAATAGGTAGTCTGCCCTAAAAATATTTGATGTCAAACTAAGTATCTGCCGGACCCTCGAAGCCTGACGCCACACACCAGCCCATGCGCACTATCGCGGCCGCCGCGAAACAGCGCCCGTCATCTGCACGCCGGCAACCGCATTTTCACTCGGCCTCGGTTATCTTCTGCCAATCCCCTGCCCTTCACGACCGTCTGCTCTGGCTGAGTTAGCTCCTTTCTGCCTAACTTCTCAGATGTGCCAGTTTCGGACCTAACGGGTTTCCTCCCGCTCTCGCGAAAGGCCATCTGTAGAGCCCAACTGGTCCGGGTCAGGGCGTCTCTGGCGTATGATGCCAAGGTACCCCGTCATGGTCTGATGCATGTCTTCGATCGGGTGTAAAATGCGTCCTGGGGCTGGCACCGGAGAAAACTCCCATGCGGACAGGCTCACGCGCCACACTCGCGACATTTCTCATGATCTTCGCGGGTTCGGCTCAGGCCGGAACCGAGGACGAGGTGAAGGCGCAGTTCAGCAAGTTCGTCGCCGCCCAGAATGCCCATGACTTGAAGGCTGTCGGCGACATGCTGCTCGACAGTCCCCAGTTTCTCTGGATCACCCGAGGGGCCCCGATCTGGGGCCGTGAGGCGGCTCTCAAGCGGTTCGAGGCGCTCTATCAAGGCACATGGTCGCTCGATCCAAAGGCGGACGAACTCAAGGTCATCGAGATCCAGCCAGGCGTGGCCCAGCTCTACGTCCCTGCCACCTTCATGATTGCTCCGGCCGGCCAGACTGCGCAGCCCTCCCGCTTCCTCATGAACCAGGTCCTGGTCAGGACGCCCGAGGGCTGGAAGATCTCGAGCATTCTGCCGATCCCGGTGCCAATGCCGTGATCTGGCTTGACGCCCGGGTACGGCGCGTAAATCCGAGAAGACGGTCTACGGGACATCCTCGTCACACCTGCCAGCACTGGGGTAAGATAGACGCTCGAGAATCCTGAGCCGAGGGAGGCTGCGATGACCGAGCCGAAGACCTCGTTTCGTGACTTCGAGCATCAGGGCTGGTCGGACCAGGAGGTTGCCACCGCCTACCATGATTTCTTCTCACCCCTCACGACGCAAGCCGTTGAGGCACTCCTCGATGCCACCGGGGTCAGACCTGGGATGTGGGTCGCGGACGTCGCCACGGGGCCCGGCTATGTCGCAGCGGCGGCGGCCGAGCGCGGGCCGAGGTCGTGGGCGTCGACTTCTCCTCAACCCAGCTCACCCGAGCGCGGCAGCTCTATCCTGACATCGAGTTCCGCCACGGCGATGCAGGTGCCCTCCCGCTGCCCGACGACAGCTTCGATGCCGTGATCAGCAACTTTGGCATGCCGCATTTTCCCGATCCGGACGCTTTTCTGTGCGAGGCGTTCCGCGTCCTCCGCCACACCGGCCGAGTGGCCTTCAGTACCTGGGCCTCCCCGCAGGAGTGCACCGGCTTCGGCTTGATCTACAGCGCCGTGCAAGCACACGGGCAGATGGACGTTCCCCTGCCGCCGGGCCCCGACTTCTTCCTGTTCGGCGATCCGGCCCAGTGCGAGCGCAGTCTCCAGGCGGCCGGCTTCGGGTCCGTGACCATTGCCAAGGTGCCGCAGATCTGGCGGGTGGTGTCGCCGGACGCGCCCCTCGACATAATCCTCAAAGGCACCGTTCGGGCGGCCGCCCTGCTCCGGGCGCAGACGCCAGAGGCACTGGCGGCCATCCGGGATGCGGTGCGCCAGGGCGTCACCACTTACGCACAGAACGGTGCATTCGCATTGCCGATGCCGGCGATCGTGGCCGCGGCCGAGAAACCGTGAACCTATCTGCTGTGAGACAGCGGCTCAGGCAATGCGCAGAACACCCTTTCTGGAAGCGCCCCGGTCGATCCCAGTCTGCTTGAGGAACATGATATCTTGGCTGCGTTGAAGGTCGGTTCGCAGTCCCATTGCGGAAATATGGCTAAGGTCACCCCCGTACCATTTCGAGACCTTCCGAGAATGGAGACCATTGCGTGCTTTATCCATCAATGGCTTACGACGAAAATTTCGGGTAAGGCCGTTTATGGAACGAGGCAGAACCTGAGCTAGAGAAGGGCTTGGCTCCCCTGCCTAATCAAGAGCAGACCGCCAAAGACGACCACCCCATCTAGGATCCTTGCATGAGCTGTATGTGATAGCCCTCGGGTAATGCGCTTTGCCAAAAACGCTCCCGGTAGCGCGCTCACGCCGATCAGCAGTGCCATAATCCATGCGGAGGGTGGCAGCGATCCGGCTGATTGAAAGACCAGGACCTTTGCAAGGCCAAGGACGAGCGATATGCCGGCATCCGTTGCAATAACCGATGCCCCTTGCAGCCCCGCCGCCAGAAGGATCGACAGCAGCAAAACCCCCGCACCTGATGTGCTCCCCGTGATGAACCCATACCCTATTCCCGCAGCGGCAACCTGTGATCGGCTCAGGTGCCCTTGCACCCGTTTGAGGACCCGACGCAGCGGCACGAGAAGCACCAGCATGATGCCGATCAGCAAGGTCACGGCTGGTCCAGACAGGCGGGTGTAGAAATAGGCCCCTATGAAGCATGTCGGCAGGGCGACAGCGGCAATCAGGATCGCCGTCCGCCTGTCAAACTCCGTGCGGAAGGCCGTCACCCTGCTCGCATTCGTCATCAGAGCAGACAGACTGATGATCGGGACCACAAGTTCCGGGCCGACAATGGGGATGAGAACGGGGGGTAACAGGAGGCCTGTCCCGTAGCCTGTGAAACCGCCGAGCAACGATGCTACGAATGCGACCACCGCAACTAGGACATAGGATGCGGCTCCGACACCATCGATGAACATGACCATGGTTCAACTATGAACCTCGGATGGTGATGTCAAACAGCTCCGGTTCACGGTGCAAGGGTCATGCACCACTCCCAAAGGGCAGGAAGTGATTTTCCGATAAGGCCCTGTGTGAAATGCACCTAAAAGCCGCCCAACCTGGGTGGGTTCAGCGGGTTGGCTGCATCAGCTCGATCCGGTTGCCGAACGGGTCGCTCACATACCTGCGTTCAAACCCCTCCAGAGGTTGATCCTCTTTCAACTCGTACCCGGCACCTTCGAGACGTCGCGATAGGGCGGCTAAGTCCCGGACGATGAACGCTGGATGAGCCTTCTTCGCCGGGGCAAAGGGCTCTTCCACTCCCAGGTGAACCTTCACGCTCCCGCTTTCGAACCAGCAGCCTCCGCGAGCGGCCAAGTGCGGCGGCTTTGCGACCTCCGGGATGCCCAGGAGGTGGTCATAGAAGGCTCGGGCATCATCCTCGCGGCCAGCAGGCATGGCTAACTGGACGTGGTCCATTCCGACAATGTGCATAAGGCTCCCCATTGAGTGGCTCGACCTTGTACCAAGCTCGAGGAGAATTTCCGAGAAGACGCTTTATGGAATTAGGTCTCAACGTCAGTGATATAGAGATACCGAAGAACCTCTTGCCCAGTGGTTCGGCTGACCCTGGTGAACACCTCCCGTCTCTGATGAACCTTTTCGGCTATCCTTTGGGAAGACAGGTTTTCGGGACTGGTGATGCTCACCACCCGAGGCATCTGGAGCATATCTAGCCCGTAGCGCACACATGCGCGGGCGGCTTCCGTGGCCAGACCCTGGTGCCAGAACTCGCGCCAGAGATGATAGCCTACCTCTGGCTCCTGAACGGCCGGCGTAGTCTGGAGGGTAATCCCACAATCGCCGATCAGATCGCCTGAATCCCTGCCGATGACAGCCCAGAGGCCGAACCGATGGTTGGCATAGCTGTCGAAGGCAAGCTCCTGAAACCATGCCTCCGTTTCAGGATATGACTTTGGCGCGGGATAGAACTGCATGCACTCCCGGTCACCATAGATGCGATGGAGGTCAGGGAGGTCAGCCGGGGTGATCTCTCTGAGAATGAGCCGAGGAGTGGACAGGATCTCACGCATCATTTGCGCTCAGGCTGGCTCACTTTCGGCGGCACGATGGTGGCACCAGCGTCGGGGTGTCGATTTTCCACCTGCTTTTCCTGCCGGTCACCATCACCTTTCATCCGTCCATCAAACAGGAATGGCATTGTTCCATTCGTGCTCGGCGCAGCCGGAGCCTGCGATTGTCCGGACGGAGCATTTTGAGCGCTGGCGGTGGTCGCGGCCAGTGCCAGCACAACCGCGATTGCTAATCTCGACATGACAGATCTCCTCTTGCCCGGAATCGGCTACCATTGGGGAGCACCAAGGCACCAGGATGGCAGCCGTTTAATGGGTCCTCTGAACCTAATCCAGAACTGTAACCTGCAACTGCATTTTCGGGCAGCGGTACGCCATGGAACACGGACTCGGACGGGAGAACTGATCCGGGAAGGTCCGGAGTGGGTCAGGCAGCGACGATCCCCTACCCTTCAGGAACGTCCGCTGCTCCCTGCCAGAGCTGTCATTTTGCGTACTTCCGCCTCGTGCCAAAGGACTAAACCGCTACCGCGGTAGGCTCTGCCGGCTCTGTCGGCGTCTGGAACGATCATAGAGGTCACGCCGGGACGTGTCCGGCTTGAGAATGGAGAGGTTTCCTCCACCCTCAGGACAGGAGCCTCCGATGACCCACGCGTCCGTCAGCCCTCTCCGTCAGCGCCTGATCGACGACATGACGATCCGCCATTTCGCCCCACGCACCCAGGATGCTTACATCCGCGCCATCCGCCGCTTCAGCGCCTTCCTTGGCG
>NZ_JAMXFI010000056.1:0-51272 GCF_025460875.1 Microvirga yunnanensis | reverse complement strand
GGCGGCGCCTCCGCCGGCGCGGGCCCCGCAGGCCTCCGCTCCCGCCGCGCCGGTCGCGGCTGCGCCCGCGCCCGCCGGCCCCGTGCGCAGCGCCGCGCGCGATCCCATCGCCGACATGATCCGCATGGGCGGCCCGGTGCCGGTCCCGCCCGGCAATGTGGGCCGGGCCGACCAGGGCGACGTGATCCTGGCCGGCCAGCGGGCCCTGGCGCGGCTGGGCTACAGCGTGAAGGTGGACGGCCTGATGGGCTCGGGCACGCGCCAGGCCATCGAGCGCTTCGAGCAGGACCGCCGGCTGCCGGTCACGGGCGAATGGAACGCC
Source organism: Microvirga yunnanensis (assembly GCF_025460875.1). Taxonomy (NCBI): domain Bacteria; kingdom Pseudomonadati; phylum Pseudomonadota; class Alphaproteobacteria; order Hyphomicrobiales; family Methylobacteriaceae; genus Microvirga; species Microvirga yunnanensis. The sequence continues at coordinate 50,950 of NZ_JAMXFI010000056.1, read as the reverse complement.
AGGACAATCCGCGAGCTCTCCGCCGCGTCCGGCATCGCGGTCCCGTAATGTCCCGGCTTCGCTCGGACTTCTGGGTCTCCGCCTATCTGCGCCGGTGCTCGGTGGAGGGGGTCGACGCCGCCCTGCGCAAGCGCGGCGCCGCCGAGGCCGGGGCGATCTTCGTGAAGGTCGACCGGCTCGACGGCACGGCGAGCCTCTACGGCCCCGCCCCGCAGCTCTTCCTCGACGAGAGCGGCGAGCGCCTGTTCTCGCCGATCCTGGAGGCCGTGATGCCCCTCGACGTGGAGGAGCGCATGGCCCGCGAACTCCGGTTCGACCCGGACCTCTGGCTGGTCGAGGTTGACGACCGGGCCGGGCGCCACTTCCTCGACCTTGCGGCGGACGCTTAGAGCATCGGACGTGAAAAGTGGACCCACTTTTGGGATCGATTCCGATGCTCCACTCTTGGCTGGCGCATCGTTCTTCGCGGACCCGAAGGGCCACGCCAGTGAAAACCGGGTCCACTTTTCCGCACGATGCGCTAGGCGACCGGCAGGGCAGGCAGGTCGAGGCGGTCGAACTGTCCGCCGGCGCTGCGCTGCTGCGTGGCTGGGTCCTGGAGCATCGTGTAGGGGAAGACCGGCGGCAGCGCGCTGACCTGGTCGAGCCGCGCGATCTGATCGGGCGTCAGCCTGAGATCGGCCGCGGCAAGGTTGCTCTCGAGCTGGGCCACGGTGCGGGGGCCGATGATGGGCAGCGCGCCCTTGGCCGCCACCCAGGCGATGGCGACCTCGCCCGGCGTGACGCCGAGGTCTTCGGCGACGGCGAGAACCGCGTCGAGCACCGCGCTGCGCTGGGCGGAGTTCTCGGCCTGGAACACCTTGCCGCCGAAGCCCTGCGCCCGTCCCGTCTCGCCCTTGCGATACTTGCCCGTCAGCATGCCGCCGCCGAGCGGCGACCAGGCGACGAGGCCGAGGCCGAGCGCCTGGGCGGCCGGGATGAGCTCCTGCTCGGTCGTGCGCTCCACCAGGCTGTGCTCGACCTGGAGGCCCGCGATGGGCAACGTTCCGCGCAGTTCCGCGATCGTGGCCGCGCGGGCCACGCGCCAGGCCGGGAAGTCCGAGAGGCCCGCGTAGAGGATCTTGCCGGACCGCGCGAGATCGTCGAAGCCGCGCACGATCTCCTCGACCGGCGTGACGCCGTCCGAGTAATGCGCCCACAGGAGGTCGATGCGATCGGTCTTCAACCGCCTCAGGCTCGCCTCCACGGAGGCGATCATCGCCTTGCGGCTGTTGCCGGTGACCAGGATGCCGTCCTTCGGATCGGCGCGCTGGGTGAACTTCGTCGCCACGACGAAATCGTCGCGCCGTCCCTGCAGCAGGTCGCCCAGGATCTCTTCCGACTGGCCGAACTGGTAGCTGTCCGCCGTGTCGATGAAGTTGCCGCCCGCCTCCGCATAGGCGTCGAAGATGCGGCGGGCTTCGGCGGGCTCCGTGCCGTGGCCCCACCGGGTGCCGAAATTGCCGGTGCCGAGAACGAGCTCGGACACGCGAAGGCCCGTGTGCCGGCCGAAGAGTTTGTAGCGCATGACGTCAGGCCTTTCGGTGCGTGGGATGAAAGATCAGGAGGGCGAGAGCCGAGCCGCCGGTCAGGATGACGCCGAGCGCGCCGGTCGCCGACAGGGGCAGGGACGTGGTCAGGGCGGTGCCCAGCGCCGCGCAGGCCATCTGCAGGAAGCCGAGCAGGGCAGAGGCCAGCCCGGCCTGCCGCCCGAACGGGTGCAGGGCGATGGCCGTGCCGAGCGGATTGACCAGCCCCATGCCGAGCAGGAACACCGTGATCGCCGCGGCGAAGCCCGGAAAGGTCGGCGCCGCGCTCGCCGCAAGGAGCAGGGCGCCGCTGAGAAGCGCCAGGACGATGCCGAGCGTCGCGATGGAGCGCGCTCCCCACTTCTGGGCCAGGCGCGGGGCCAGCAGCCCGCCGGCGAAGACCACGAACACCGTCGCGGCGAAGAACAGGCCGAGCTGCAGCGGGGAGAGGCCGAGGCTCAGGATCAGGATTGCGGGCGCCGCCGCGAAGAAGGCGTAGAGCCCGCCGACGACGAGGCTCACCGCGAGGGCCGGGAGGACGAAGCGCAGGTCCGCCAGAAGCCCGCCGTAGTCGCGCATGGTGGCGCCCAGGGAGGCGGCGGCGCGGCGATCGGCCGGATGGGTCTCGCCGGCTCCCATCGCGTAGCAGAGCGCGAGCAGGGCGGCCAGGGCTCCCACCACGAGGAAGGCGGCGCGCCAGCCGAACTGTGCGTCCAGCGCGCTGCCGAGCAAGGGGGAGAACCCGGGCGCGGCCGCCATGGCCACCAAGGTCAGCGACAGGGCCCGCGCCAGCGTTTCGCCGTCGAAGAGATCCCGCGCGATGGCGCGGGAGAGGACGGACGACGCGCAGACGCCGAGGGCCTGAACGACCCGCCCTGCGATCAGCACCGGGAAGCTTTCGGCTCCCGCGCCGACGGCACTGCCGACGATGAAGACCGTCAGGCCGCCGAGCACGAACCATCTCCGGCCGAAGCGGTCGGACAGGGGGCCGACGAACAGCTGTCCGACCGCGAAGGCGATGAAGAAGCTCGAAAGCGTCAGGCCGAGATCGCGGGGCGGAACATGCAGCGCCGCCGCGATGGACGGAAAGGACGGCAGGATGATGTTGGTGGACAAGGCCCCGATGGCGGCGAGTCCCGCCAGAAGGGCCAGCAGGCCGGGCGTCAGCCTGCGCGCGGCAGCGGGCGTGGCCGCATCGGCCGGTAACGTCTCGATGAGGGACACGGGCGTTCTCCTGCGGGGTTCAGGGCACGATGCGCTCAAGCATCCGGCGTGTCATCGAACTCACGCCCGATGCTTGAGGCTTTTGTTTTGGAGCATCTTTTCGCGCAAAACCGGTTCCCACTTTTGCGCCCGATGCTCTAGGCCGACCGCGCGATGTCTCCGGCAGCCGCCGAGAGAATCCGGCGGGACAGATCCTCGTCGCCGACCGCGCGCGACAGGACCAGCGCGCCGACCAGGGTCGACAGGGCGGCGATGGACTTCTCACGCCGATCCTCGCCCGGCGCCGCCGGCACGATTGTGTCGAGCAGCTCGAGATAGCCCTCGATGCCCTCCTTGAAGGCGGCCTGAAGCTCGGGCGAGGACCGGGGCGCATCCGCGCCGAGCGCCGCCAGGGCGCAGCCCTCGCCGCGGTGGTCCCGATGAACGTCCGACAGATAGAAGCGCGCGAGAGCCTCCAGCTTTTCCTGCGGCGCGTCGGCGAGCACCTGGGCCCATCTGTCCCGGTTCCTGGACAGGGCCCGGCGGCTCGCCTGAACCTTGAGGTCTTCCTTGGACCTGAACTGACCGTAGAAGCCGCCGTGGGTGAGGCCGGCCTCCTTCATCAGGTCGGCGACGCCGATCCCATCGAAGCCGCGCTCCCGGAACAGGCGGCTCGCCCCATCGATCACCTGCTCACGGTTCCTGTCCGCCTGTTTCCGACTGACCCTCATTGGACCTCTCCCGCCTGGAAGGTGCGAAGAATATATGATGATCGACATCTCAATGCAATGATAAATGTTGACCATCATATAAAATAGCCTGGCCTGTGCGCGCGCCGTCCCAGGCCGGCGCCCTCATGCCCGGAACGGCCGGCGAGATCGCGGTTCCGGATCAGACCGGACGGCCGACGCTCATGGTCGCGCGGAATTCGGCATCGTCGTCGATGAACACAGGCTCGGTGCCAGCGCCCATCGCATCGAAGAAGCGGCTGACGAAGCAGCGGAAGGCCGCGCACAGGGCGATGTCGCAGATCTGCTGGTCGGAGAACCCCACGCCGCGCAAGCGGCCGATGTCGGCCGGGGTGATCCGGGACGCCTCCCGGACGACCTTCTCGGCATAAGCCAGCATCTCGACGTCCCGGTCCGGCAATCCTGCGGCGCGGAAGTCCCACTGAACCGCCAGGACGGCCTCCTTCGAGCCGAGATCGTCGATGAGCTGCCTGCTGTAGACATGGGAACAATAGGTCGACGGGATGTGCTTTGCGGCGATCAGCGTGATCAGCCGCCATTCCCGCAGCCCGAGCGAGAAACCGGCGCGGATCCGGTCGGAGAAATCCGTGTAGATCGGCAGGAGGTCCGGCCGAGCCGTGAAGCATTTCGCGGCCTCCATGACGAAACCGAGCTGCGCTTTCTGCCTCTCGTAGATTTCCGCGACCTGGCCGGTGGCTTGCTCTTCCTCGATCGTGCGCAGGTACATCCAACCCTCCGGGCAGACCGCCGATGCAAGCAATCTAGAGCATCGGGCGTGAAAGGGGACCCGGGCCGGCCCGCCTGCGTCCGCACGATGCGCTCGGCGCCTCTCGGATCGGGATCACCGGGACGGGCCCGGCGATGACAGAGGGAGCATGAGACACCCGGCTCGCACGACCCTCCCACGTCATGGCCGGCCTTGTGCCGGCCATCCCAATCCGGCGAGGCGCGGCGTTCCCAACAATCGAGATCACCGGCACAAGGCCGGTGATGACGTGGAGAGGTGGGACAGGCGAGTCACAACACCCTCCACACGTCATGGCCGGCCCTGTGCCGGCCATCCCGATGCGGTGAGGCGCCGCGCTCCACCGGATCGAGATCACCGGGACGAGCCCGGTGATGACGTGGGAGGGTTGTGTGAGCGGGTGATGATACCCTCCGCACGTCATGGCCGGCCTCTTGCCGGCCATCCCGATGCGGAGAAGCGCCGCGCCTCAAACAATCGGGATCACCGGCACAAGGCCGGTGATGACGTGGAGAAGGTGGTAAGGGCCGGCGACAACACCCTCCACACGTCATGGCCGGGCTTGTCCCGGCCATCCCGATCCGATGCTCTCGGAGCCCTTCCTCAGCGCATGTTCAACGGGAGCCGGCCAGGGGGTTTTTAGGCATCCTCCCCCGGGAACAGAAGCGCGGCCGTGATTGTTGTTTTCATGTCAGGGCGAGGGATTTTCTGAAGTGCCGAGCCCCGCGGAAACGAACTGTTAACCATAGGTCACTTTTTGTGAGTCAGTCATAGAGGCAGCCAGTGGCACGATAGAGGAGGGCACAATGCGAGACGTCTGGACCAGATCACCGGGAATGGTGATCGCCTTTCCGGGTCATGCCGAGCGTCCACAGCGCCCCGTCCTGTCCCCCGACGAGCCTCGAGGCGAGATCCTTCTCTTCACCGGCGTGCGCTACGAGCGGCCTTCTCCCAATCCCGGCCCGTCCCATCCGGTGGCCTCCAACAGCCCTGGACGTCGCCGCTCGTAATCCATCCTGATGTCCATGACGACGAGGCGCCGTCAGGCGCCACGCGACGGGCTTGCCAGAGGGTGCATCATGAGCACCGCTTCCGGCCCGTAGCTCGCAAGTTTCGCCGTCAGGCTCCCTGCGGCCAGCACGCGAAAACCAGCTTTCTCCCAGAACGTCCGAGACCCGTTGACGGCGACGAGCGACAGGTTGTCGAGGCCTGCCTCGCGCGCCTGCGCGATCAGCCTGTCCGTCACCTGCGCGGCGTAGCCCCTGCCGCGCGCGGTCGGCAGCAGCGCCACGTCGTGGATGTAATAGGTCGTCGGGCTCGACGGGAGTTCCCCGAGCAGCCTGTTCAGCCGCGGCGGCTCCCCCAGGTGCCAGGGATGGGTGAGCGCGTAGCCGATGACCTGCGCATCCTCGGTCAGCACGAAGCACCCGGACGGGTAAAGGCGCTGGCGTTCGGCCAGCACGGCCCGGTCTTCCGGGTGGTCCACGTGGATTGCGTCCGCGAGAACCTGCACCTGGGCGAGATCCCCGGGCGTCATGAGGCGCCAGGGCACGGGATCAGGGGTCCTGCTCGGCCGTGCAGGACACCGCCTTGGCCGCGTCCTCGGCCTGGGGTCGCAGGCTCGGGCTCGGCGCCGCCACGCGGACGATCACGAAACCCTGCTGTTCCGGAGCGACGATCCTCACGTCGCGCGATGGATCGTTCTCGTCTTCGGCCGCGCGGGCCTCGTCGAGCTGGCGGGCCGTCATGGCGACGATCTCCAGCTCGCCCCGCACGGCGGCGCGGTCCGTGACGGCGAAGAACACGCCGCCGGATTCCTTGTGGAACGAGAAGGACAGCGGGAGCGATCCGGTCCGGGCCGCGATGCGCATGGGGCCGTTGCGCAGGTCGAACGCGCAGGTCGCGACGGCGACCGCCGGATCGGGGCGCGGCAGCCAGGTGTTCTCGCCGCCCGGCGCGCTGATGATCTGCGCCTTGTCGGCCGTCAACGTGCCCTGCACCTTGCCGAAGGCATCCTGTTCGGCAAGGTACGGGCTCGCGAGAATGGCCGCGATATGGACGCCCGCGGCGATCACGATGCCGCACAGGGTGGCGATGAGGAAGCGACCGAAGCCTCTCATGATCCGCACCCCAGGCGCTGGATGACGGGAAAATCCACCTCTTCCAGGTTGGCGCCGGCGGCCCCCGGGGGATCGTATAGCCGCAGGGCGACCGCGAAGGATCCCGATGCGGGAAGCTGGAGCCAGTTGCCGGGCTGGAGCGTGCGGGACAGGACGATGCTGAACCGGTCCTGACTGTCCCGCAGCACCTCGGCCGAGGTGAAGCTCCGGCGTCCGAGCTCGGTCACCGGGAGCCGCCCGTCTCCGTCGTAGAGGGTGAGCGTCCAGAGGCGCGCGACCGGGGCCAGGGACCCGACCGCGTAGGTGCAGGCCGAGTCGAACGGCATGCCGTCGCTGTCGGTGCGGGCGGTGAAGCCCAGGCCCTCGCCGGTGGCCAGGGGAATGTCGCCGCGCCGGGCGAGGATTGCGCGCATGTAGGGATCCGCCTCGGGCGATCCGAGCTTCGGCCAGGCCTGCCAGGGGCCGAGCCGCAGGCTTCCGAACGGCGGGTCGCCGTTGATGGCCCAATAGGCCGAACCCAGCCCGAGCCCCAGCCCCAGAACGAGCGCGTAGACGACGAGGAAGGCGGTCGGGACCCGTCTGACGGTCACGGACGATCCGGAGGGCGATGGCGCGCGCAGGGACGCGGCCGGAGGGGCGTTCGTCAAGGGAGCCTCGGTCTGCATCGTTACGGCATGGCCACTTGGCGGCGGCCATCGACCGCGGAGCTGCTCGGCGTCTCGGGCGCCTTGCCCATGGTGGCGGAGCGGTCGATCGACTTGAACAGGGTGCCGATGCCGCCCAGGACCTCATAGGACTTGCGGGAGAGCGTGCCGGCCAGGAAGGCCTGCGTCGGAGCCTGCGCCTGATCGGCCGCCGGCCCCTTGGCGGAGGCCACCCGCGAGGCATTGGCCGGGCTCGCGCCCGGGATGGGGCGGATCTCCAGGTTCTGGTGAGCGACGCCCATCACTTCGTGCCATGTCATGGCCGGAAGGGTACCGCCGGTCATCTCGTTCATCGGGCTCGAATCGTCGTTGCCGTACCAGACGCTGGCGACCAGGTTTCCGGTGAAGCCCACGAACCAGGCGTCCTTGTAGCCGTTCGTGGTGCCGGTCTTGCCCGCGACCGGAATGCCTTCGAGCGCCGCGCGCTTGCCTGTGCCTTCCTCGACCACCTTGTTGAGCATGAAGTTCATGTCGTTGACCACGCGGATGTCGAGAACCTGCTTGGGCGGCGTATCCCGGTCATGACGGTAGATGACCTCGCCCGACGAGTTGCGGACCTCCCAGGCGGCATAGGGATCGGCGCGCTTTCCGCCATTGGCGAAGACCGCGTACGACGCCGCCATGTCGATCGGGGTGACCTCGGCCGCCCCGATGGGCAGCGAGCTCGAATCCGTCAGCGGGTGGGTCAGGCCCATGCGCTTGGCCGTGTCGATGATCACCGCCCGGCCGGCCTTGGCATTGCCCTTGCCGATCTCGAGCGACATCCGGACCGGGATCGAGTTGATCGATCGGGCCAGGGCCGAGACCAGGGGCATGGAGCCCGAGAAGGAGCGGCCGTAGTTCTGCGGGCACCAATTGCCCAGACAGATCGGCTGGTCGACGACGATCGAGTTGGGGCGCAGTTTCGGATTGGTGGTCAGAGCGGCCGCATAGACGAAAGGCTTGAAGGACGAACCGGGCTGGCGCAGGCCGGCCGTGGCGCGGTTGAACTGGCTCTGGCCGTAATCCCGCCCGCCGACGATCGTGCGCACGGCCCCGTCCACGTCCATGACCACGATCGCGCCCTGGCCGGCCTTGTACTGGCGGCCGTGCTGGCGAAGCATGTTCTCCAGGGTCTCTTCCGTATGCCGCTGAAGGGCCGTGTCGAGGGGCGTCTTCACGATCAGCACGCGCTCGTGGCCGAACTTCTTCTGAGCGGCCAGGGCCTTGACCTGGTCATAGGCCCAGTCGAGGTAAAAGTCCGGAGTCGTCTCGCGCTCCCGGTTCACCGGCGTCGCAGGGTTCCGCCGCGCCGTCTGGATCTGGCCTTCGGTCAGGAACCCGGCCTCGACCATGTTGCGCAGGACCTCGTTCGCCCGGGCGCGGGCGGCGGGCAGGTTCACGTGCGGGGCGTATTTGGTCGGGGCCTTGAACAGGCCGGCCAGCATGGCGGATTCCGCCAGGGTCAGCTCCTTGGCGGGTTTGCCGAAGTAATAGTCGGCCGCCGCCACGACGCCATGGGCGCCGCCGCCCATATAGGCCCGGTCGAGATAGAGCTTGAGGATCTCGTCCTTGGTCAGGTGGAACTCCAGCCACACCGCCAGGAAGGCTTCCTTGATCTTGCGTTCCAGGGAGCGCTCGTTGGTGAGGAAGAGGTTCTTGGCCAATTGCTGGGTGATCGAGGAGCCGCCCTGCACCACGCCGCCGCCCTGGGCATTCACCAGGACGGCCCGGAAGGTGCCGATCGGATCGATGCCCCAGTGGTCGTAGAAGCGCCGGTCTTCCGTCGCCAGCGCGGCCTTGATCATGTAGTCCGGGAAATCCTCGAGCTTGTAGGAATCGTCCAGGTGCAGGCCGCGCCGCCCGACCTCCTGACCGTAGCGGTCGAGGAAGGTGACGGCGAGATCCTGGGTCTTGAGCCAGTCATCCTCGGTTTCGCGGAACGCCGGCAGGGCGAGCGCCAGCATGACGACGGCGCCCAGGGAGCCCAGGGTCGTGGCCTCGCTGGTCAGGTCCAGGACGACCCGGAGGGGCCCACGGAACCGCAGGCCCTTCATCTTCTCCGAGTACCAGCCCCAGGCGCCCGCCAGTCCGCGCCCGCTCTGAAACAGCGCGGAATTGAGCCACGCGTCGAACCAGAGCGCCGCGCGCTTGATCCGCGTCGTCAAGGGGATGGGAGGCTGCTGGCTCACGGCGGTCCTTTGGGCAGTCAGGAACTGACATGCCTCGATTATGATCTTCGAATTCCCTAGAGCATCGGCCCCGAAAGTGGAATGCACTTTCGGGCTGCGGCCGAGGCTCGACCCTCTCGGCAGCGCCTCGCGCGGTGCGGCAGGCCCGGTCCCCTTCGTGCTGACGCGGACGTCCCGTTCGGCTCGATACGCTGGCGGCAACGCCGAAGCGTGGCGCTGCCGATATATATAACTCAGAACCTTGTTTGTAGGTTCACGGAGATTTACCTCTTCGGAAGTAAGGGCGGGCTGCCTTGCGGTTTAGCCCCTTCCTTCAAACCGCCTCAAAGAGACGTCAGACCGCCCCCATGCCAAATGCCGCACCCGTCATTCGCCCTCTGCCGGAGGAGCAGCCCTTCTGGCGCGTGAAGCCGCTCGAAGCCATGAGCCTCGACGAATGGGAGAGCCTGTGCGACGGCTGCGGGCGCTGCTGCCTCGTGAAGCTCGAGGACGAGGACACGGCCGAGGTGATGTACACGGACGTGGGCTGCACCCTTCTCGACGACCAGACCTGCCGCTGCCGGGACTATCCGAACCGTCAGGCCAAGGTGGCCGATTGCGTCCGACTGACGCCTCAGGCGGTGCGCAGCCTCTCCTGGCTGCCGGAGACCTGCGCCTATCGTCGTCTCGCCGAGGGGCACGACCTCTCCTGGTGGCATCCGCTCGTCTCGGGCGATCCGGAGACGGTGCACGCGGCCGGGATCTCGGTCCGCGACCGGGTCGCCGGACCGGAGGAGGAGTTCACGATCTCCGAACTGCTCGAGCGCATCACCGACTGGCCGATGGAAGATCCGAGCGTCAGGAACGGCTGAGCGCCCGGCGACCGCGCGGAGGACCCTGCCGTCCTGCGTCGGGCGGGCGGTTCATCCGGCCGGACAAAATGTCGCAGATCCGGTCTTCGGAAGCCCGTGGCCCGCTGCGGTGCGCAGGAAGCGCTCGGCGTTCCAGACCATCGAGATCACCGGGACGAGCCCGGTGATGACGGGGAGGGTGTGGGTGTGCCGGCTCGCACCACCCTCACACGTCATGGCCGAGCTTGTCCCGGCCATCCCGATCCGAAAAGCGCCGCGCCTCTCAGAAGCGGGATCACCGGCACAAGGCCGGTGATGACGTGGTGCGTGTGTGACCCGGTGATGACGGGGAGGATGGGACAACCGGGCCCGGGCGCCCGCGTTCGTCGGCACGGGACCCGGTTCTACCCCTTTAGAGTCGCCGCCATCTCTTTCGGGTAATTGCCACGGTCGCGCCCAACGGCAAACCTGACCGACCCCGCAACAGGTCTGATCCCGTTATTCTTCAGAATAATTTCCGAACAGGGTGGTTATATGCCTGCTATTGCTTCTTACGGCATGACTGGAAATGCGTATATCGATGGTGTTCTCGGCGGATTTAAATGGGCTTCCAGCAGTTTAACCTATAGCTTTCCCGCAAATGGCTCCTACTACGGAAATTCTTACGGGACAGCGGAGAATATTACGAATTTCGGCAGCCTCAGTGCAGTTCAGCAGACGACGGCGCGCAATGCCCTGAAGGCCTATGCCGCCGTCGCGAACCTGACCTTCACCGAGAGCAGCGAAACGGCGACGCAGCATGCCGACATCCGCTTTGCCATGTCGGACAAGACCGAATCCGCCTGGGCCTACCTGCCCAATACGGCGGCGGAAGGCGGAGATGTCTGGTTGAACAGCTCGAACGGCTATTTCACCAGCCCCGTGAAGGGCAACTACGCCTTCATGGTGTTCCTGCACGAGCTCGGGCACGCGCTCGGGCTCGAGCACACGCATGAAGGCAACGTCATGCCGCAGGACCGGGACTCGCTGGAATATACCGTCATGAGCTACCGCTCCTATGTGGGGGCCTCGACCACGGCAGGCTACACGAACGAGACCTGGAGCTATGCGCAGTCGCCGATGATGTACGACATCGCGGCCATGCAGCAGATGTACGGGGCGAACTACGCCACCAATGGCGGCAACTCGACCTATGCGTGGAGTCCGACGACGGGAGAGATGTCCATCAACGGCGTCGGCCAGGGGAGGCCGGGCGCCAACAAGGTGTTCCTCACGATCTGGGACGGCGGCGGAAACGACACCTACGACCTGTCCGGCTATACGACGAACCTCACGGTCGATCTCCATCCTGGCCAATGGACCAAGACGTCCACGGCTCAACTGGCGAAACTGAATTGGGACGCCACGAAGATCGCCGCCGGAAACATCGCCAATGCCTTGCTCTATCAGGGCGACGGCCGGTCGCTCATCGAGAACGCCATCGGCGGATCGGGCAACGATTCCCTGACCGGGAACAACGGCGCCAACGGGCTCAAGGGCGGTGCCGGATCGGACAAGCTGTACGGGCTCGAAGCCGGCGACTCGCTCGACGGCGGCGCCGGCGCCGATACCCTGTCCGGAGGTGCCGGCGCGGACATCTTCGATTTCAACGCCGTCAAGGATTCCCTTCCGGGCGCGCGGGATACGATCCAGGACTTCCTGCCGGGCTCGGATCGCATCGATCTGCGCACCATCGATGCCAACACGGCGGTCGGCGGGGATCAGGCGTTCGTGTTCATCGGCGCCAAGGCGTTCACGGGCGAGAGCGGACAGCTGGCCTTCTCCGGCGGCGTGCTCTCGGGGGACGTCAACGGCGACAGGATCGCGGATTTCCGCATCAACGTCGCGGGAATCACGGCGCTCGCCGCCACCGACTTCATTCTCTGACGGCCGTTCGCGGAGGCCCGCCGATGAGCGAGTGGATCGACTTCGACCGATGGCCCGGCTGCCGGCAGCTGGAGCGGCCCGGCTTCGTGTTCGAGGTCAGGAACGGGGAGGGGCGCAGCCTGCTGACCACCTGCTCCGTTCCTCTCCAACTGCCATTCGACTGGACGTCGCCCCCCGTGCGGTTCCGCCTCGTGGAGGCGCCGAAGCCGCGCCACTCCGATCCGGTTCCGAAACCGCAGATCTGAGAAGGCCGGGAGGCCGGCCATGCCGATCCGGCGAGGCGCGGCGCCTCTCGCATCGGGATCACCGGGACAGGCCCGGTGATGACGTGGTGTGTGTGTGGTCCGGTCCTGCCACCCTCCCCACGTCATGGCACCCTCCGCCCTTCCTGCCCCCCTCCGCACGTCATGGCCGGCCTTGTGCCGGCCATCCCGATACGGAGAAGCGCCGTACCTCAAACAATCGGGATCACCGGGACAAGCCCGGTGATGACGCGGAGAGTGGGACAAGCCCGGTGATGACGAAGGGGTGCCCATCCGGCCGAGCGGTCAAGACACGGTCCCGGACGATGCTCTACTGGGCGGCTTTCCGGCGACGTGACGTCAGGGTCGGGCTCGTTCCCTGGGCGACCTGCAGGCAGGTGAGCATGTCCACATAGCTGGGCGTCCCGCCGATCTGCGCCTCCTGCCCGCAGGTCGCACGCGTGCCCTCCGGGGCGGTGCTCCAGATGTCCCGGAGCTGGCGTTCCGCCGCCGTTTCGTCCCGCATGCAGCTCTCGTAGGGGTTCGTATCCTGAGGGGTGAGGGGCTGAGCCTCCTTGCAGGTCGCCTCCACGTTGAAGCGGGGGAGCTGCTGCGCGGCGGCAGGCAGGCCCGACACGAGTCCGAACAGCACCAATATCCCGACCGACGACGCCCTCATGCCAGCCTCCTTCCCATGGGGTCCCCGCCGGACCCCGGTCGCGATCGCTCACCCCTGGACGCGAGACCAGGGTTCGACCTGCATGGCGGGCCAGGCGCGGAGCGCGCAGGATCTCGTTCCGCCGCGTAGAAGCTCGCCATAGTCTAAGGCGCAGGCTCAGGCTCTCAAGGGCTCAGGCTCTCAAGGGCTCAGGCTCTCAAGGGCTCAGGCTCTCAAGGGCTCAGGCTCTGGGGATTCCGGGCCCGTGCGACCAGGGCGGCCGTGAGCCCGTGCGTGGACCATCACCCGTGCGAGCCGACCTCCTGCCGGGCGTCGCCGCCGGGCTCGCCCGGAACGTCCGTGGGCTCCCCGAGCGTCTCGCGCACATAAAGCTTCTTCACCAGCACATAGGTGACCACGGCCAGGGGGAAGCCGAAGATCAGCCCCAGGGTGCCGAACAGGACGCTTCCGATCAGGATGGCGAACAGCGCCAGGGCCGGAGGGATGCTGATCACCCGTCGCGCCACCAGCGGGAAGATCACGTTGCCCTCGATCTGCTGAATGGCGATCACCGCGACCACGGTCCAGAGCGCCGCCTCGCCGCTGACGCTGAAGGCGATCAGGACGGCCGGCAGCGCTCCCAGGATGGGCCCGAGAAACGGGATGAAGTCGGCCATGCCCGCGATGAGGCCGAGCGCAAGCGCGGAGGGCAGGCCGATCAGCCAGAACGCGATGGTCGACAGCACCGCCACGCAGCTCATGGCGATCAGCTGCGAGGTCAACCACAGCTTCAGGGCTTGGCCGGAGGCCTGCAGGGAGCTTTCGACCCGCCCATGGTGCTTCACGGGAAACAGCTTGACCAGACCTTGACGGTAGACGCGCGGCGCGGCCGCGATGTAGAGGCCCGCAATCACCACCAGGATGAAGTCCGCCAGCCCGTCCAGGATGGCGCCGCCGATCCCGGCGAGCCGCGCGGCCATTCCGCCGGTCGGCGCCTGGCTCACGATCTCCGAAAGATCGTCGCTGACGGGCCCGACGCCGAGCTGCTTGCTGAAATTGTCGATCGCCGAAGGCAGCTGCTCGACCACGTTGGAGAACTGAGCCCGGACCTGGGTGCCGAACAGCGCGATGATGCCCAGGAACAGGATGAAGATGAGCAGACCGGCGACGGTCAGGCTCCAGCGGCCGGGGACCCTGAGAAAGCGCTCGAGAGCGTCCGAGGCCGCATGCAGCAGAATGGCCACCAGAACGGCCCCGAAGGCGAGAAGAAGCACGTCCGACAGCTTCCACAGGAGCAGGGCGAGCGCCCCGATCCCCAGGACGATCAAGGTCTTACGGACGAATTGCGCATCGTCCATGCGGCCCCATCCGGAACGGTCCTGATCCTTCATCGTTTACGCCTCACGCTGTCCGTTGTGACAATCGAGGGGGCGAGGCTCGGTTCCCTCCCGCGCTAGAGGCGTAGATCAAAGTTATTTCAGACTACATCCTTGTGGTTCCGCGAGAGCTGTTTGCGCAGTTTCGTAGTACGGCGGAACGTATTTCAATGTTACCAGTTATCGTGCCATGGAGGGATTCATATGACTTCGCAGGTCATCTGTTTTATTCTTGGCACTGTTTTTCCGCTCGCGATGGTGGGGTGGTTATTCATCCACTGACGGGTGTTTTGAAGAGGTTGTTCATCGCCGAGGAATGCTGTGAGGAATGCTTTGGGATTGTTTTAGTCCCGCGTAGCGAGAAGCCCGCCTGGGGAACCAGACGGGCTTCTCGGCATCTCGGACCGACGTCGCCGCTATCGAACGACGTCCGTGCAGGCCTGATTGCCGGAGGCGTCCACCGTGCATGTCCGCTGCCGGACCGACCCGGTCGTTGCGGCATCGGGGACCACGACGACGGCCGGGGCGTTCTGCATCTTGGCGTTCTGCTCGGCGAGACCGCCCGCGATGCCGCCGACCCCCGCGCCGACGACCGCGCCCACCGGACCGCCGATGATGGCACCCGTCACGGCACCGGTTGCGACGCCCGCAGCCGTGCCTTCCTGCGCAGAGGCAAGTTGAGGCATGATCAACAGGGAGGCTGCGGCGATTCGGAAAGCAATCTTACGCATCACTTTGTCCTTCATCAGATCATCGTCTGACTGGGAACGCTCATGTTACGCTCAAGGTTCCAGCATTAGCCTTAAAGCTTGGGCCTAGACTTCGTCGCGGCGCTCGCGCGCTTGATCAATTCTTCCCGAAGCGGCTCGGGAAGTTCGATTCCCGTCAGGCGCCAAGTGGTGCCGCTCAGGCGCAGGGTGATCCTGAACTGACGCTCCTTCGGCTCATCGGGCGGGAGCGGGATGGTGACCGATCGGAAGCCTTGGGATTCCGAAAAGAGGAAGGTCCGCCACCCTTTTTCGAGCGAAGAGGCATCGAAGCCGACGGGGAAAAACAGGGCGCCGGTGCCCTGTGGCCCGGCGACCTGCTGCAATTGTCCGTCGTCGAGAAGGTCGATGACCGCCTGCGGCGTGATGAGTTGCTCGAGGACCGGGTTGAGGACGGCGGTGCCGGCCTGCGCGGCCGCCTGCTGGCCAAGCCCGTCGAGGTCCTGGCTCTTCAGATACTCGCCCAGGATCTGCCGGGCCAGGGAGGCGCGCAGCGCATTGAAGTTCACCCGCTCGGTGATCCGGGCGACGTCCCGTGCTTCGACGGCCTTCGAGAGGTCGTAGAGCGCGACGAAGGGGGAGACCATGAAGATCGCCCAGGCGAGGAAAAGAAGGAAACTGATCCGGAACGTCCAACGCATCGTCTGTAGCCGACCCCTTGATACTCACGCGATGGCCCAACGTCCGGCGAGGCGCGAGCGCTCGAGATCCGTTGCCGCGAGGGTGTTATCTGGGCACGACGCGGGCGAGAAAAAAGGGCGGCCTCTCGGCCGCCCCTCGTCACGGTCATGGCTCCGGACGGATCAGCCGCGGGCGCGGGCGCGGATCATGAAGGTGTCGTAGGCGTATTCGGCCACCTGGAACCAGAGATACTCTTCGTTCCGGAACGCCTTGACCGCATCGACGACCTTCTTGAAGTCCGCGTTCTTGGCCGAGACCTCGTCGAAGACCTCGTTGGTCGCCTTGTAGGCGGCTTCGAGGATTTCCTGCGAGAACGGACGAAGCTGCGTGCCGGCCCCGAGGAGGCGGCGCAGGGCGGCCGGGTTGCGGGCGTCGTACTTGGCCAGCATGTCGTTGTTGGCGTAGGCGGCCGCCGTCGTCAGGATGGCCTGATACGATTTCGGGAGTTCCTTCCACTTGCCCTGATTCACGAACAGGTGGATCGCCGGTCCGCCTTCCCAGAAGCCCGGATAATAGTAGTACGGGGCGACTTTCGAGAAGCCGAGCTTCTCGTCGTCGTAGGGGCCGACCCACTCGGCGGCGTCGATGGTGCCGCGCTCGAGAGCCGGGTAGATGTCGCCGCCCGGGATCTGCTGCGGCACCGCGCCGAGCTTCTGCAACACCAGGCCGGCGATGCCCGCGATGCGCATCTTGAGGCCCTGCAGGTCCTGGACGGTCTTGATCTCCTTGCGGAACCAGCCGCCCATCTGCACGCCGGTGTTGCCCGCCGGCATGCCGTAGAGGTTGAACTTGGCGTAGAACTCGTTGAGCAGATCGTTGCCGCCGCCCTGGTAGAGCCAGGCGTTCATCTGACGGGCGTTCAGGCCGAACGGCGCCGCCGTCCCGAGGGCGAAGGTCGGATCCTTGCCGAAATAGTAGTAGGAGCAGGTGTGCCCCAGCTCGACCGTGCCGTTGCCGACCGCGTCGGCGATCTGCGGCTGCGGGACGATTTCGCCCGCCGCGAAGGGCTGGATCTGGAACTTGCCGTCCGTCGCCTCCGAGACGTATTTCGCGATCACTTCGGCGGCGCCGAAGATGGTGTCGAGGGATTTGGGGAAGCCCGATTGCAGGCGCCACTTGATCTCCGGCATCGACTGGGCGATCGCCGGGGCGGCCACCGCGGTCGCGGCGGCGCCGACCGTTGCGGCCTGCAGGAACTGACGACGTTTCATTGCTTTTTTCCCTCTCTGGCTCGTGACTTCTGTCACTTGCGGCCACTTGACACTAAATCCCGCTCCCTCCGCAAGAAGCCTGGCGGTACTATCGACTAATGATCTATGCGCCGGTCCCTCAGGGCCTTGATCTTGCTCGGGAAAGGTGCGGGGCGCGCCCGTCAGCGCCGGCGCCGGGCGGCGCTCGCCGCGCCGCGCTTCGTCCAGGGCATGATGCGGCGCGGGCCCAGGGCGGTTTCGAGGGTCGCCCAGGCGACGAAGTCGCGAGGGGCGGCCGGGCCGCCGATCGCGTCGGGCGGCTCGGCTTCGTGCCGGCATCGCCCCGCCGCGTCGCTCGCCGTGTCGCTCATGGCGACGCCATGGTCGCCGCGCGGGTCGGGTTCGCAGGAGGCCGGAGGGTGAGGGTCGGGCATGGTCATGCCGGAAGGATTAGCACGACCCGATACGAATGCAACGATTTATCGTAGCGACGGCTGAAGAAACGCCGGTGCCGCCATGGTCGGGCCGCCGCTCGCGGCACGGGCGGCCGGTCAGGCTTCAGGGGTCGGAGATCTCTTGTCGAGGGGCGAGCCCTTCGGGATGCTGAAGACCTCCGCGGCGCAGACCAGGGTGAACAGGGCCACGACGCCGCCGATCTCCGCCAGGCTCACAAGAGCCGAGGACAGGGCCGAAGCGAGGTCGCCGACATAGACGAATGCGCCCACGACGAGCGCAACAACAGCAGCCCAAAAGATCATGGGCTTCCTCCCCGGCAAGGCTTGATGCGCACACATAACGGACTTCGCCTAAAAAAGTTCCTAAGGGACGCGCTGAAAAATTCCTGAATCAGGACCGTCCGGCCGGCGGCGGCGCGCCCTATCTGGCCAAAAACCGAGATCATCACCGAGATCATCGCCGAGATCATCGTTGTCAGAGGCCCGCGCATCATGGGGTCCGTCGTCGACAGGGTCGTGCCGCATCTCCCGGCTCCCGAAGAGACCGTCCTGGAGGAGGCCCGCGCCGCATCCCGGCGCGGGCCGGATGCGCATGGGCGCCTGCTGCGGCGGATCCCGGCCTTCGCGGCGATCGAGCAGCGCCCGCCCGACCGCGTCCGGGCCTGTCCGGCGATTCTGCGGATTGCGGCCTTCAACAGCGAGCGCCTCGGAAACCGGCCGGCGACCCGCTTCCTCCTGGAGCAGGCCGGCGCCGATCTCGCGCTCCTGAGCGAGGTCGATTGCGGCATGGCGCGCTCGGGCAACACGCACAATCTGCGCGACCTCACCGCGACCGGCCGCGAGGGCTATCTCTTCGGCGCCGAGTTCGTGGAGCTCGATCTCGGCGACCGGGGCGAGATGCGCGCGCATGCGGGCGAGCGCAACGTCGCAGGCCTCCACGGCAACGCCATCGTGACCGGCCTTGCCCTCGAGGCGCCCCACCTCATCCCGCTGGAGGCGGGAGGCCTGTGGTTCTCCGGCTTCGAGGGCGCGCAGAGGCGGATCGGCCGGCGCATGGCGCTCGCCGCCCGCGTGGGCGATGCGCCGCTCCCCCTCTGGGTCGTGAGCACCCACCTCGAAAGCAAGACCGATCCGGCCGACCGGCAGCGGCAGATCCAGGCCCTGCTGAAGGCGCTCGACGCCATCGCGCCCGATGCGCCCTGCGTGATCGGCGGCGACTTCAACACCAAGGCCCTGCCGCGGTCCGAGGACGAGCGTCATCTGCTCCTCGATGCGCCGGATCGATACGAGCCCCTCTTCGGCGATCTCGCGCAAGCGGGCTTTGCCTGGACGGGCGCCAATCTCGCGCGCCCGACGCAAACGCCGGAGCCGAAGAACAAGCACGCGCCGCCCTTCGGCAAGCTCGACTGGATCGTGGCCCGCGGGCTCGCGGTCGCGAATCCGCGGATCGTCCCGGCCGTCGACCGGGAGGGCAGGGCGGTGTCGGATCACGAGATGATCGCCGTGGACGTGAGGCTCCCCTGACGGAGCGCTCTCCTGTCATCCGACGATGGCCAGGGCTGCCCTTCAGACGATCGGGATGGCCGGGACGAGCCCGGCCATGACGTGTGGAGGGTGTTCGCACCGCCTCACACAACCCTCCACGTCATCACCGGGCTCGTCCCGGTGATCCCGATTGGACGAGCGCCGCGGCCTCGGAATGATCGCCGGTCGGTGCCGGGCAGGAATTCCCATGCCGAATGCCGCCATTCCGACGCCGCATGGAACCGAATCGGGGTTTCCCGTTAATTGGCCACTTGTTCCGATTTCGGTCCCCGAATCCTGTGACATTATCCTTTAATTCCTGGCCTTTCCGGAACATCCGCGAACGCTCCCTAGCTCCGACTCGTCGCCACGCCCGTCCCACCCTTCCCCGCCATCACCGCTCTCACCACCCTCCCACGTCATCACCGCTCACACCACCCTCCCACGTCATCACCGGCCTTGTGCCGGTGATCCCGATTGTTTGAAGCGCCGCGCCCCACCGATAGGGATGGCCGGCACAAGGCCGGCCATGACGTGCAGGGTGTCGGTCCGACTATGGGATGGCCGGGACAGAACTGACCATGGCGGGGAGGGCGGCGCCCTTGGAACGCCCTGTCCCCCTTGACAGCGCCACGCTGCTAGAGTACAAAACGTGAACACTGATGAAGTGTGAATCAGGCCCCCGCATTCACCGCTCGGTGCAACCTCCGCCGCTCAAGCGCCCCCGCTTGGGCGGTTTTTTATGGGCGTCCTCCATCCTCCGCACGTCATCACCGGCCTTGTGCCGGTGATGACGTGCGGAGGGCGCGGTGGCCGGCACGAAGCCTTCGAGAAAAAACGCCCCAGCCGAAGGAGGGTGTTCACGCACGCATCGGCCGGGGCACCGTGACTCCCGTAGGGGCAAGAGATGGAGCCACAACCGTTAAGGTAAGCGGTGCGCCGCGATGCTCAACGTCTCCTGATGAGGTGAGCCTTTCGGGCGAGCCTGTCTCCAAAGGAGCATGGCGGCTGCAGGGCCGGGGCGGATGGCAGTCCATCCGTGCCGAATCCGCCCCGCCGTCTGCCTCGCGCCGTCCCGGATAGGAGACAGGACGGCCGAGCTCGAGAAATCTGATGGTCGCGCCAGCCGAGGGGGGGACCCGCTCGGCTGGCGCGTGAATGTCGCCGGATGCCCCTGCAACGATCACAGCGTACCGCAGGGTCTGTGACCGTCCAATGACATCCGGGCGGAAACTGCCGCCTTCTTCGGCACGCGCTGCGGAAGTTGTCGCCAGCGTGGAGAACCGGCAGGCAGATCGTCCATGCGTTCGCGGTCCACCCACCAGACCCGCACCGGGATCACCGGGCTCGTCCCGGTGATCTCGATTGTTCGAGGCGCCGCGCCTTTCTGATCGGGATGGCCGGGACGAGCCCGGCCATGACGTGGGGTGGGTGTCGTCACCCGCTCACACCACCCTCCACGTCATCACCGGGCTTGTCCCGGTGATCCCGGTCGTTCGAGGCGCCGCGCCTTTCCGCATCGGGGCGGCCGGAACAAGGCCAGGCCCCGACCCCCTCCAACGGAGCTCCATTGCGAGAACAAACCATGAACACATTCGATCAGATCGCCGAAGCCGTCATCCGGCGCGGGGACCTCGCCCATCTGGCCCTGTTCGTCTGGGCGAGCGGGGCCTCTGCCCTGCTGGCCATGACCCTGCGCGACCTCTTCGCGGCGAACCGCCGGTTCGACGAATTCGTGCGCGAATTGTCCCTCTTGAACCGCCGTCACTCGGGAGATTCCTCGTGATCCAGCCCCGAGATCCGGCTCAAGATCCGGACCATCTTGGCCCGCGCCACGCAAGCCGAAGGCCGCCCGCCCGACGCGCGCCTCCGCCGGGCCGCACTGCGATTATTGTCCTGAACCTTGTCCATGGGCGCGCGTTAGTTGAACGCCCCCGCGGATGCGGAAGCGGCGGGCCCTTTCTTCGACGGGAAGGCGTCGGATCTCCGCGTATCTTGGCGCGTATCTTGGGAGGTTGTCATGAAGAAGCTCGCTTTCGTTGCGCTCATCGGCCTGGCGGCCGCGGCCTGCACCACCACGGAGGAGCGCGTCGGCGGCGCGGCCGTCGGGGCGGGCGTCGGCGCCGTGGCCGGTCCCGTGGGCGCGGTGGCGGGCGGCGCCATCGGGGCGGCCACCGGACCGACCGTGACCCGCACGGTGCAGAAGAACACCCGTCGCGCCCGTCACTGAGCCTCGCCCGGCATCGGGCCTTTCTCGTCGACGCGCTCCGACACCACCCGGCGCGTGGGCGGCGTGCGGGACGACGCGGCGATCGCGCTCTTCCCCGTCATCACCGGGCTCGTCCCGGTGATCCCGATGACGAAGAGCGCGGCGCTTCAAACAAGCGGGATGGCCGGGACAAGACCGGCCATGACGTAAGAGGGTGTTCGCACCGCCTCACACAACCCTCCCCGTCATCACCGGGCTCGTCCCGGTGATCTCGATCCGAAGAACGCCGCGCTCAAGACAAGCGGGATGGCCGGGACAGGGTGGTGTGAACGGCGGGCGCTCAGTTGCCCGACCAGGCGCTGCTGAGCCCGCCGAGGCCGCGCATGGTCGAGGCGATCCAGCCCATATGCTCGACGATCGGCGTGACGGCCGTGAGGCCCCCGCAGGCGCTCGGCTGGCGGCTGCGCAAGGGGCCGCTCGACCAGCTCGTGATGCCGTAGAGCAGATAGCCCGACCGGGTGGCGGCCAGGATCGGCCCGCCGGAATCGCCCCGGCAGGCGCCGGCGCCCGCCGTCTCGGCAAGCCGGTCGCGGTCGACGACGATCAGCACCCGGTTGGCCACCTCGATGGGGCCGAGCGACACCAGGTTGGTCTGGCGCAGGGTCCGGGCGGTGCCTCGCGCGCGTTCGGTGAGCACGCCGAAGCCGGCGATCGTGACGCCGTCGCCCACGTCGATCCGGCCGGCCTGGGTCGGATCGAGGGCGAGGAAGTCCGGCCCGACCGGGCGATCGAGCTTGAGCAGCGCGAGATCGATGCCGGGCTGCGTGCGCGGCGTCGTGCCGGGCACGAAGCTCGGATGGACGGCGAGCGCCGCCACGTTGAATCGCTGCTGCCGGAACGCGCGGCTGAGCCCCGTGACCCGGTAGGCGGCGCGGTCCGTCATGCAATGCGCCGCGGTGAGCACCACATCCGGCGCGACAATCACCCCGGAGCAGAGCTCGCCCGTGGAACTCTCGATGGAGACCACGGACCGCCGCAGCCCGTTGGGATCGCGCGAGGCGGCGCCCTGCAGGATGGCCCATGCGGGAGTGGCGACGAGGGTGAACACCGCAAGGGCGAGACTGGGCAGAGCGCGCATGGGAGGATGATGCCGTGAGGGGAATGAATTTTTCAAGGCAAGATCTGGGCAGTCGCGATGGTTCCGGGTTTTTCCGAATTTCCAAGCTGGCTGCTCTCCCTGTCATCGCCGGCCTCGTCAAGGCGATCTCGATTGTCGGTGCGCCGTGCCTCACCGGATCGGGATGGCCGGCACAAGGCCGACCATGACGTGCGGAGGTGACCCAGCCGGAGGAGGCCGGCCATGACGGGGCGGATGGGCGCCACGACCGGGAGGGTGCGAGACTCTACTCGCCGGCCCACAGGGCGGCGCGGCTCCAGCCTTTCAGGATGCGGTCGATCCAGGCGCGCTGCGGAGCCACGAGAATGCCCTGCGTGATGCCCCCGCACGGCCGTCCCCTGGCCGGCGACGACCAGCTCGTGATCGCCGCGACGGTCTCGCCGGACGCCATCGGGCCGCCGGAATCGCCCTGGCAGGCGCCGGCCGGGCCGGAGCCCTCGGCCCAGAGCAGGATCCGGCTCGGACCGAAGGGCTCGACGGCCGTCAGCGACGCGGTGCGGAAGGTGCCCGTGGTCCTGGCGTCGCCGTCCCGCGACAGCCCGTAGCCGCCGACGGTGACGGGATCGTTCTCCGCGACCGTCGCGGTCGCGAGGGTCGCGCGCTCGAAGCGCCCCGGCAGCGCCTCGGGAATGCGCAGCAGGGCGAGGTCGACGGAGCGCTGGCGGGTCTCGATGGCCTTGGCGTTGTAGCCCGGATGCACCGCCTTCGCGGCGGGGGCGATCAGCACCGGCTCGCCGGCCTCGTCGCGGAAATGAACCCGGTGCTCGGCCGCGCCCGTCACGCAATGGGCCGCGGTGAGCACCACGTCGCGCGCCAGCACCACGGCGCTGCAGACGCCGCCGTTCGAGCTCAGCACCATCACGCTGCGGCGGGCGAGGGGGCCGGAATCCTCGCTGCCTCCCACCACGGCATTCGCCCCCGACGCGGCGAGCGACAGGGCGAGAGAGAGCAGCACCACACGTTGCATCACGTCAGAGGATCCCCGTTCGAAATGATGTCCATCGTCATCAGCGGCCCGGCCGTCGAGCCCGTCACGCGCGAGGACATGAAGACCCATCTCGGCGCCGACGGCGTCGACGGCCCACAGGACGACCTGATCGCGGGTCTCGTCAAGGCGCCGCGCTTCACCGAATCGGGATCACCGGGACGAGCCCGGTGATGACGTAGAGAACGTGGTAAGGGCCGGTGCCGACAGGAGGGTGAACACCCGGGACGTCACCCGCCCGCGCGGTCGAGCATCGCCATGATCTCGTCCTTGATCTTCAGGCGGCGGCGCTTGAGCTCCTCCTCGACCTCCTCGGGCTTGGGCTCCACCCGGGTCTCGATCCGGTGGATGGTGCGGTTCAGCTCGTCGTACTCGTCGTAGAGCCGCGCGAAGTGGTTGTCGCTCGTCTTGAGCTGGTGGATCCGCTCGCGCTTGTCGGGGAAATCCTCCGCGAGGTCGTTGGGAGCGTTGCTCATCGCCAGTGGCCTCCGTGCCGTTCGAGGTTCGCACCGTCAACGCCACCCCGGTTCTTTCGTTTCCCGTCCCGGCAGGATCCGTCATGGCCGGCCTTGTGCCGTGGCGACTCCTCCCACGTCATGGCCGGGCCTGTCCGGGCCATCCCGATCCGAAGAGCGCGGCGTATGAGACCCCGATGGCTCCCGGCCGGCGCCCCGTTCGGCGGATCGGCTGGCGCCGTCGGTCCCCTGTTTTCGGGTAACCTGGCCTTCATCGCCCTGCGGGCGGAATCATGGGGGCATGATCATGGGGACACGCGGATGACGGGTTCTTCGTCACGCTTCGAGACGGCGGTCGAACAGGTGCTCCGGCACGAGGGCGGCTTCGTGCAGCATCCCCGCGACCCGGGCGGGGCGACCCGGTTCGGCATCACCCGCGAGACCCTCGCCCGGGCGAGGGGCCGGCCGACCTCCGCGGCCGACGTGCGGCGCCTGAGCCGCCGGGAGGCGGTCGCGATCTACCGGCGGCTGTTCTGGAACGCCGTGCGGGCCGACGAGCTGCCGCCCGGGCTCGATCTCGCGGTGTTCGACCTCGCGGTCAATTCGGGGCCCGCGCGGGCCGTCCGGATGCTGCAGGAAATCCTCGGCGTCCCGGCCGACGGCATCGTCGGGCCGGTCACCCTCGAGGCCGCCCGCGCGGCCGATGTCCCGGAGACGATCCGCCGCCTCACGAAGGCGCGCCTCGGCTTTCTCGGGCGCCTCGCCGCCTGGCCGGTCTTCGGCATCGGCTGGCGCCGGCGCGTCCTGTCCGTCGAGCGGGAGGCCCTCCGGCTCGCATCCCGTCCACCCTCGTCCGCGACGGCCGTCTGACGGGCGTCCCTGCCTCGCCGGCGTTGCGCATCCCGGTCATGAAACAGAAGCCCGGAAACAGATCCCGAACGACAAGCATTTCCAGCAGGATGGGGCCGGTCGCCGGCACAAGGGCCGGCCCGATCGCATTCAGAATTCGTTCAGTGCGGCAAAGGCATGGTCGTCTCATGCGTCTGGTCTGGGTGGTCATAGCATCGTGGGGCATGGTGGGGGCGGCGTCGGCGCAGAGCGCGGCCGCGGCCCTGAAGAACTGCCTGCCTCCCCGCGAGATGCAGGAGGCGGTGGCGGCCAAGGGCGTCGTCGCTCCGGCATCCGCCGTGATGACGGCGCGGCGCCAGATCCCGGGCGCGGATGTGGTCCGGGCCAGCCTCTGCCGCAACAGCGACGACCTTGTCTATGTGATCTCGGTCCTGCAAAAGGACGGTCGCATCGTCCAGGTGACGATCGACGGCCCGTCCGGCCGCGTGAAGTCGGTCCAATAAGGGAAGCTCCAGCCGTGCGCCTACTCGTTGTCGAGGACGACAGAACCCTCAATCAGCAGATCGTGACCGCCCTCGAGCAGGCGGGCTACGCGGTGGATGCCGCCATGGACGGCGAGGAGGGACAGTTCCTCGGCGAGACCGAGCCCTACGACGCCATCATCCTCGACCTCGGCCTGCCGAAGGTGGACGGGGTATCGGTCCTGACCGCCTGGCGGCGGGAGGGGCGCAAGACCCCGGTGATCATCCTGACCGCGCGCGACCGCTGGAGCGACAAGGTCCAGGGCTTCGACGCCGGCGCCGACGACTACGTGACCAAGCCGTTCCACATGGAGGAGCTTCTCGCCCGCGTCCGCGCGCTGCTGCGCCGCTCGGCCGGCCACGCCACGAGCGAGATCGCCTGCGGGCCCGTGAAGCTCGACACCCGCTCGGGCCGCGTCGCCGTGGACGGCAACCCGGTGAAGCTCACCTCGCACGAGTACCGGCTCCTGTCCTACCTCATGCACCACACGGGCCGCATCGTCTCGCGCGGCGAGCTGACCGAGCATCTCTACGACCAGGATTTCGACCGGGATTCGAACACCATCGAGGTCTTCATCGGCCGCCTGCGCAAGAAGCTCGGGGTCGACATCATCCAGACGGTGCGCGGTCTCGGCTATCTCCTCGACGCGAGCCAGACCAAGACGTGACCGGCCTGTCGCCGCTCGTCAAACGCTTCGCCGGCCGGCCCATCGCGGTCCGGCTCGCGGTCTCGTCCGTGTTCTGGAGCTTCGTGATCCTGCTGATCGCCGGGCTCATCCTGTCGACGCTCTACCGCGACAACACCGAGCGCGCCTTCGACCAGCGGCTCCTGGTCTACGCCAACACCCTCGCGTCCAACCTCGTCGGGCCGGGCGATCCGGACCGGGATCTCGGCCCCATCGGCGATCCCCGCTTCGAGCTGCCCCTGTCGGGCTGGTACTGGCAGGTGGCGCGGCCCAACGCGGCCGCGGGCGAGATCCGCGCGTCGAAATCCCTGTTCGGCGGGCCGTTGCCGAGCCTCGCCACCGGGGACAACCGCTTCGGCCAGATCCGCCGCGGCTACGGCCGGGCGCCGGACGAGCGCAACCTGCGCATCATCGAGCGCGACATCGATCTCGGCGAGGACGGACGCTACATCATCCGGGTCGCCGGTCCGGCCGACGAGATCGACGGGGCCGTGCGGGACTTCATCTTCGCGCTCACCGTCACCTTCGCGCTCCTGGGCATCGGGCTCGGCTTCACCACGCTCCTGCAGATCCGCTTCGGCCTGCGGCCGCTCGCCAACCTGCGCAGCGCCCTCGGGGCGATCCGGCGCGGGGAGGCGGAGCGGATCGCCGGCGAGTACCCGCGGGACATCTCTCCCCTGGCGAGCGAGCTGAACCTTCTCCTCGACACCAACCGGGAGATCCTGGAGCGCGCCCGCACGCAGGTGGGCAATCTCGCCCACGCGCTCAAAACGCCGCTCAGCATCATCATGAACGAGGCCGAGAACGCCCCCGAGGACGTGGCCGCCAGGGTTCGCGAGCAGGCGACCACCATGCGCGACCAGGTGAACTACTATCTCGACCGCGCCCGCGCCGCGGCGCTCGCGGGAACCCTCGGGACCCTCACCGAGGCCGAGCCCGTCGTCGCGGGCCTCGCGCGCACCTTCGCCAAGATCTACCGCGACAAGGACCTGGAGGTCGCGCTGGCGATCCCCCCGGACCTGCGCTTCCGCGGCGAGAAGCAGGACCTGGAGGAGATGGCCGGCAACCTCATCGACAACGCGGCCAAATGGGCCGTCGGCAAGGTGGAGGTCTCGGTCGAGTTCGTGCGCGAGGACGACCGGCCCCGCTTCCGCCTGCTCATCGACGATGACGGGCCGGGCCTGCCGGAGGCGGCCCGCGAGGAGGTTCTCAAGCGCGGCCGCCGCCTCGACGAAACCAAGCCCGGATCGGGCCTCGGGCTCTCCATCGTGAGCGATCTCGCGGCCCTGTATCGCGGCTCGCTCCGCCTCGACGCCTCGCCCCTGGGGGGCCTGCGCGCCATCCTGGAACTGCCAGGGGACAGGAGCGCGGCTTAACGCCAGCGCCCGCTTCCCCTTCATCACCCGCTCACACCACCCTCTACGTCATCACCGGCCTTGTGCCGGTGATCCCGATGCGAGAGGCGCCGCGCTTCACCGGATCGGGATGGCCGGCGAGAAGCGCGTGATCACTGGCCGGCCATGACGTGGGAGGGTTTTTATCCTGGCTGGCGCACCGTGCGAAAAACCGGGTCCACTTTTTCGCACGGTGCGCTAAGGACATTTACGCGTGACACCGTGCCACCGTCGTGCTTCAGGGGGACACGCAGTAAATAGGACTTTATGGTGATCTGGATCATTCTCCTGGCGATGACGGCGGCGGCCGTGATGGCGGTGCTGTGGCCGTTGTCGCGTCATTACGCGGTCGCCCGGCAGGCGGATCCGGACACGCAGTTCTACCGCGAGCAGATCGCCGAGATCGAACGGGACCAGGCCCGCGGCGTGCTGATGCCGAGCGAGGCCGAAGCCGCCAAGGCGGAGGCCGGGCGGCGCCTCCTGCGGGCGACCGGCCTGCGCGGCGAGGCCTTCGCGGCGGTCGGCGAGCCGGCCCTGCGCCGCCGTCGGGCGGCCTCGACCCTGGCCCTGTCGATCATCCCGATCCTGGCCCTCGCGACCTATGAGATCTACGGGTCTCCCCAGGCGCCCGTCCAGGCGGCAGCGGTCGCGCCGGCGGCCGCCCAGGCGGCCGGCACCGTCGATCTCATGCAGGCGGTGGCCCAGATCGAGGCCCACCTGGCGAAGAACCCGCAGGACGGCCGCGGCTGGGAGGTCATCGCTCCGGTCTATCTGCGCATGGGCCGGGTGGACGACGCCGTGAAGGCCTACGAGGCGGCGGTCCGCTCCCTGCCTCCGGATTCCGACCGGTTCGCCAGTTACGGCGAGGTCCTGGTGATGGCCAGGGACGGGCTCGTGTCGGCCGACGCCCAGGCGGCCTTCGAACAGGCCCTCACGCTCGATCCGGGCTCGCCCAAGGCGCGGTTCTATCTCGCCCGCGCGGCCGTGCAGGACGGGCAGATCGCGAAGGCCAGGGCGGCCTATGCGCAGCTGCTCGCGTCGTCGCCCGCGGACGCGCCCTGGGTCGAGGCCGTGAGGCAGGAAATGGCCGCCCTCGACGGCCCGGCCGGCGAATCGCCGGACGGCCGGATCGGCCCCGAGGCGATCGCCGGCATGGTGGCGGGCCTCGCTGGCCGTCTCGAGGCGCAGGGCGGCACGGCCGAGGAATGGGCCCGGCTGATGCGCTCCTATGCGGTTCTGGGCCAGCGTGATAAGGCGGTGGCGGCCGCGCGACGGGCCCGCGAGGCGCTGGCGCAGGACAACGCGGCCTTGAAGACCATCGACACGATGGCCCGGGAACTGAAACTGACCGACGCGCAGCCATGACGAGAAAACAACGCCGCCTCACACTCATCGGTGTCGCAGGATGCGTCCTGGCGGTCGCGCTCGGCCTCGTGCTCTACGCCATGAACGACACCATCGTGTTCTTCAATTCGCCGGCCGACATCCAGGCGAAGAACGTGCAGCCCGGCACGCGCATCCGCCTCGGCGGCCTCGTCAAGGAAGGCTCCGTGCAGCGCGGCTCCGACCAGCAGATCTCCTTCGAGGTCATGGACGCGCAGGCGGCCGTCCAGGTGACCTACAAGGGGCTGCTGCCCGACCTGTTCCGCGAAGGGCAGGGGGTGGTGGCCGAGGGCGTTCTCGTCGGCCCCGGCACGTTCCGGGCCGATTCGGTGCTCGCCAAGCACGACGAGAACTACATGCCCCGCGAGGTGGCCGACACCCTGAAGAAGCAGGGCCACTGGATGGGCGAGGCCAATGCCGCGCCCAAGACCCAGTGACCTGACCCGGTAACGTGACGCAGTAGCAAGGGAGAGCCTTCGTGTTGGTCGAGGCCGGACATTTCGCACTCGCGCTGGCGCTTGGGCTGTCCCTGATCCAGTTCGTCGTGCCGCTCTGGGGCGCGCGCGCCAACGACCCGGTGCTGATGGCCGTGGCGCCGGCCGGCGCGCTCGCGGTGCTCGCCTGCATCGCGTTCTCGTTCCTGGCCCTGACCCTGGCCTATGTGAGCTCCGACTTCTCGGTGCTCAACGTGGTCCAGAACTCCCATTCGGCCAAGCCCCTGATCTACAAGATCTCCGGCGTGTGGGGGAACCACGAGGGCTCCATGCTGCTCTGGGTGCTGATCCTGGCCCTGTTCGGCGCCGTGGTGGCGGTGGCCCGAAACACCATCCCGATGCGGCTGCAGGCGAACACCCTCGCCGTTCAGGCCCTGATCACCATCGCGTTCCTGCTGTTCATCCTCACCACGTCCAATCCCTTCACCCGCGTCATCCCGGCGGCGCCCGAGGGGCAGGACCTCAATCCGCTGCTGCAGGACCCGGGCCTCGCGATCCATCCGCCGCTTCTGTACATCGGCTATGTGGGCTTCTCGATCTCCTTCGCGTTCGCCTGCGCGGCCCTGATCGACGGGCGCATCGATGCGGTCTGGGCCCGGATCGTGCGGCCCTGGACGCTCGGCGCCTGGGCGTTCCTGACCCTGGGCATCGCCATGGGGTCGTACTGGGCCTATTACGAGCTCGGCTGGGGCGGATGGTGGTTCTGGGACCCGGTGGAGAACGCCTCGCTCATGCCGTGGCTCGCCGGCACGGCGCTCCTGCATTCCACCGTCGTCATGGAGAAGCGCGACGCGCTCAAGGTCTGGACGATCCTGCTCGCCATCCTGACCTTCTCCCTGTCGCTGCTCGGCACCTTCCTGGTCCGCTCGGGCGTGCTCACCTCGGTGCATTCCTTCGCGGTCGATCCGGAGCGCGGCACCTTCATCCTCGGCATCCTGATCCTGTTCATCGGCGGATCGCTGGCGCTCTTCGCCTGGCGCGCCCCGATGCTCCGGCAGGGCGGCCTGTTCGCGCCCGTATCGCGCGAGGGCGCGCTCGTCCTCAACAACGTCTTCCTCGCCACCGCCTGCGCGACCGTGTTCATCGGCACGCTCTATCCGCTCGCCCTCGAGGTCCTGGCCGCCGAGAAGATTTCCGTCGGGGCGCCGTTCTTCAACTTCACCTTCCTGCCGCTGATCGTGCCGCTGCTGCTGCTGCTGCCGCTCGGCCAGACCCTGGCCTGGAAGCGCGGCAACTTCCTCGGCACGGCCCAGCGCCTATATGCGGTGTTCGGGGTCTCGCTGCTGGCCACCATCGCCCTGCTGGCGCTCCGGCACGGCGGCCCGGTGGCGGCGCCGCTCGGCATCGGGCTCGGGGTCTATCTGGTTCTCGGCTCCCTCAATGAGATCCTCACCCGGTCCTGGTCCCGGGGCACGCCGCTGTCCGTCGCCTGGCGCAAGGCGCGCGGCCTGCCGCGCTCCGCCTGGGGCACGGCGATCGCCCATGCGGGCGTGGGCCTCACGGTCATCGGCATCGCGGCGACCGCCTGGGGCGTCGAGACCATCGGCAGCCTGCGGGTCGGCGAGCGGCTCGGGGCGGGCGATTACGAGGTGCGTCTCGAGCGCGTCATCCCGCGCGTCGAGGCGAACTACCGGGAGGACGTGGCCATCCTGACGGTTTTCGGCGCGGGCCGGGAGCTCGGCACGATCGAGACCATGAAGCGG
The DNA here is from genome assembly GCF_025460875.1 of Microvirga yunnanensis. Taxonomy (NCBI): domain Bacteria; kingdom Pseudomonadati; phylum Pseudomonadota; class Alphaproteobacteria; order Hyphomicrobiales; family Methylobacteriaceae; genus Microvirga; species Microvirga yunnanensis. The sequence goes on along the minus strand of NZ_JAMXFI010000056.1, from coordinate 20,185 downwards.
CTCTACGTGACCCGCGGCATGCCGACCACGGAGGCCGGCATCCTGACCACGGGCCTCGGACAGATCTATGCCAGCATCGGCGAGGTCCAGGCGGACGGCTCCATCGGCATGCGGCTCTACCACAAGCCCCTGGTCCTGCTGATCTGGATCGGGGCCCTCGTGATGGCGGCCGGCGGCGCCCTGTCCCTGACCGATCGGCGCCTGCGCATCGGCGCGCCGGCCCGCGCCAAGACGGCGCCGCCCGCCGCGGTTCCGGCGGAGTAGGCCATGCGCTTCGTGCTCGCTCTCCTCGCGGCCCTCCTCGCGGCCCTCGTGCTGGCCGGTCCCGTCCTCGCCGTGCAGCCGGACGAGGTGCTGAAGGATCAGGCCCTGGAGAAGCGCGCGCGGGACATCTCGGCGGGCCTGCGCTGCCTCGTCTGCCAGAACCAGTCCATCGACGATTCCGACGCGCAGCTCGCCAAGGATCTGCGGCTCCTCGTGCGCGAGCGCCTGATGGCGGGCGACACGGACGCGCAGGTGCGCGACTTCCTGGTGCAGCGCTACGGCGAGTTCGTGCTGCTCAAGCCGGCCTTCCGGGGGCACACCCTGCTGCTCTGGCTGACGCCGGCTCTCGTCCTGGTCCTCGGCGGCATCGGCGCCTACGCGGCCCTGCGGCGCCGCCCGCGGCCCGCCGCTCTCGACGCGCAGGAGCAGCAGGCGCTCGAGGACCTGCTCAAGCGCGATCAGGGCGCCTGAGGGCACGGGCCGGCCCCTCGAATGGCGCTGCGGCGCGCGTTAGAGCATCGGACGGACCCAGCGGGCCGCGTCAGCGACCCGAAGGGCCACGCCAGTGAAAAGTGGATCCGGTTTTCGCTGGCGCGGCCCGCTGGGTCCGTTCTGACCGATGCTCTCATTCAAGAAGAAAGCATCGGATGGATCCCAAAAGTGCAAGTCCACTTTTGGGTCCGATGCGTTAAGCACGTTCGATCCTTTGTGTTGAGCACGCCATTTTGTCGCGGCGCCAAGGGTCGAATCGGCTGATATCCGACACCGACATTTCCCGATATTCCCCTGCGAAAGGTCCGGTCGTGAAGCTTGCGGCCCATGGATTGTGTCTGTTCCTTCTCGCCCTGCCTTTCGCCGCCCGCGCGAGCGAGGATCTTGTGGCCAAACGCGAGGCCTGCCGCATCGAGGCGCGGAGCCGGATCGTGCCCAAGCGCAAGATCCAGGTGGACGATTACCGGCGCATCGTGGAGCGGCGCGCGGCCTACGTGACCCAGTGCCTCAGCAGCACGGTGGTGGCCCGCAGCAGCGCGCCGCTTCCGCCGCAGCGGGTGCTCGACGATGCGGCGGGCGGGCATCCGGACGTGGTCCCGTCCGGGCGTGACGAGCCGGGCAGGACCGCGCGCGCGAGCCGGCGTGACTCGAAGGTGGCGGCGGCGAAGCCGGCCAAGGCGGCGAAGTCCAAGGCCAGGAAGGCCAGGGTCTCGTCGCGACGGGGGCGGTGACGTCCCCCCCCTCATCACCGGGTCACACACACACCACGTCATCACCGGCCTTGTGCCGGTGATCCCGCTTCCGTAGGGCGCCGTGCCTCACATCATCGGGATGGCCGGCACAAGGCCGGCCATGACGTGTGGAGGGTGGCAGGACCGGGCCACATACACACCACGTTATCACCGGGCTTGTCCCGGTGATCCCGCTTCCGAGAGGCGCCGCGCCCCACCGGTCGGGATGGCCGGGACAAGCCCGGCCATGACGGGGGAGGGGCGCTCGGCGCGCCCCGTGCCCGACCCTCGAACCTTACCAACAATTCATCTGCGCGTGAGGGTGCCGTAAGGCGTGAGCCCCCATCTTGCTCCCATGACGAACCCGACAGGGTTCCGCCGAAGATTCTTCGAGGAGAGACAAGACATGTTGGACAAGATTTCCACTCCCGCCCGCACGCGCACCGCAAAGTGGCTCGGCGCAGCGGCCGTGGCCGCGATCATCGCGGGCGGCGCCGTCGAGAGCGGTCTGGTTGCTCCCACGCCCGCCCATGCCGAACTGCGCTCGATGGCGCAGCCGGTTCAGAACGTCCCGTCCTTCGCCGACGTCATCGACCGGGTGAAGCCCGCCGTGGTGGCCGTGAAGGTCAAGGTGCAGAACGTCGCCGACCGCAACAGCGACGACGACGAGGACGGCCAGCAATTCTCGATGCCCGACCTGCCCCCGGGCCATCCGATGGAGCGCTTCTTCCGCCAGTTCCGCGACCAGATGCCCGGCCGCGGCGACCGCGGCCCGCGCCAGGAGCGTCCGCGCCAGTTCGGCCAGGCTCTCGGCTCCGGCTTCTTCATCTCGGGCGACGGCTACGTGGTGACCAACAACCACGTGGTCGAGAACGGCTCCGCGGTCGAGATCACCATGGACGACGGCAAGACCCTCGACGCCAAGGTGATCGGCACCGATCCGAAGACCGACCTCGCCCTGCTGAAGGTCGAAGGCAACGACTTCCCCTATGTCCGCCTCGCGCCCCAGAAGGCCCGCATCGGCGACTGGGTGATGGCGATCGGCAACCCGTTCGGTCTCGGCGGCACCGTGACGGCCGGCATCGTGTCGGCCCAGCACCGCGACATCGGCTCGGGCCCCTACGACGACTACATCCAGATCGACGCCTCGGTGAACAAGGGCAATTCCGGCGGCCCGACCTTCAACCTGGCCGGCGAGGTGGTCGGCGTGAACACGGCGATCTTCTCGCCGTCGGGCGGCAATGTGGGCATCGCCTTCGCGATCCCGGCGAGCACCGTCGAGAGCGTGGTGGCGTCCCTGAAGGACAAGGGCTCCGTGACCCGCGGCTTCATCGGCGTGCAGATGCAGCCGGTGACCAAGGAGATCGCCGAGGCGATCGGCCTGAAGGAGCCCAAGGGCGCCCTCGTGGCCGAGGCCCTGAAGGACAGCCCCGCCGCCAAGGCGGGAATCCGGACCGGCGACACCATCGTGGCCGTCGACGGCGAGCCGATCAAGGAGGCCAAGGACCTGTCCCGCAAGGTGGCCAGCGTCGCTCCCGGCAAGTCCCTGTCGCTCACCCTCTGGCGCGAGGGCAAGGAGCGGACCGTGACCCTGGAGGTCGGAGCCCAGCCGAAGGGCGCCTGATCCATACAAGGTAGTGAGACACCGGGGTTTTGAGTTGATTGCCCCTGACACCTGGTGTCTTCTGCCCACGGCAGGCCGGCCTCTCCCCCTCCAAGGCCGGCCTGCCGTCGGGTTTTTCCATCGCGTGACAAGCGGGCAGATGCGCATTCTCATCATCGAGGACGACAAGGAGGCTGCCTCCTATCTCGTCAAGGCGTTCCGGGAAGCGGGCCACGTGGCGGACCACGCCGCCGACGGGCTCGACGGCTACGCCATGGCCGAGGAGGGCGATTACGACGTGCTCGTGGTCGACCGCATGCTGCCCAAGCTCGACGGCCTCTCCCTGATCCGGTCCCTGCGCGAGCAGCGGGTCGAGACGCCGGTCCTGATCCTGTCCGCCCTGGGCCAGGTCGACGACCGGGTGAAGGGCCTGCGCGCCGGCGGCGACGATTACCTGCCCAAGCCCTATGCCTTCTCCGAACTGCTGGCCCGCGTCGAGGTGCTCTCCCGCCGCCGCAGCTCGGCTCCCAGCGCCGAGCCGACGATCTATCGCGTCGCCGACCTGGAGCTCGACCGCCTGTCCCACCGGGTGACGCGCTCGGGCCAGGAGATCGTGCTGCAGCCGCGCGAGTTCAGGCTGCTCGAATACCTCATGAAGAACGCCAACCAGGTGGTGACCCGCACCATGCTGCTGGAGCACGTGTGGGACTATCACTTCGATCCGCAGACGAACGTGATCGACGTGCACGTGTCGCGCCTGCGCGCCAAGATCGACAAGGGTTTCGACAAGCCCCTGATCCACACCATCCGCGGCGCCGGCTACATGGTGCGCGTCGGCCAGGAGGGCGACGAGGAATGAACGGTCCGGGATCATTCCTTCATCGCTCGCGCCCCCGCCGTGTCATCACGGGTCTTGTCCCGGTGATCCCGGTTCCGGAAAAAGCCGCGTTCTTCCTGATCGGGATGGCCGGCGCGAGGCCGGCCATGACGTCGAGGGTGAGACGACCGGAAAGAATGGTTCTCCCCGAGATCCGGAGAAGAGGTGAGGGCGGAGGCGCATCATGAGCGCCCTCGGCAAGCTCGTCCGGACGACGGCGTTCAAGCTGTCCCTGGCGTATCTCCTCATCTTCACCATCTTCGCCTTCGTGGGCCTGGGCTACGTGGCCTGGAACGCCCAGCGGCTGCTCACCGATCAGTTCGTGTCGACCATCGAGAGCGAGATCAACAGCCTGTCGGACCAGTACCGGTTCGGCGGCCTGCGGCGTCTCGTGAACATCGTCGAGCGGCGCTCGCGCGCGCCGGGCGCCATGCTCTATCTCGTCACGACGGAAGCGGGCGAGCGCGTCGCCGGCAACGTGGGGGCCCTGCCGCCCGGCGTGATCGGCCGCACGGGCCAGTTCGAGACGCTCTACAACCGCACGGACGAGACCGAGGCGCGGCCCGACATGGCGATCGTGCGCGTCTATCTCCTGCCGGGCGGGTTCAGGCTCCTGGTCGGGCGGGACATCGAGGAGCGCCGGCGCCTGCAGGAGGTGATCTACCGGGCCTTCTTCTATTCGCTGCTCTTCATCGTGGTGCTCGGCTGCGTCGGCGGCTGGTTCATCACGCGGCGCGTGCTCAAGCGCGTCGACGACATGACCGAGATCACGCGCCACATCATGACCGGCGACCTGGGCGGGCGGCTCAAGATCGCCGGAACCGGCGACGAGCTCGACCGCCTGGCGCAGAACCTCAACGACATGCTCGACCGCATCGGCGAGCTGATGCGCGGCATGCGGGAGGTCTCGGACAACATCGCCCACGACCTGAAGACGCCGCTCACGCGCCTGCGCAACAAGGCCGACGAGGCCCTGCGCACCGCGAGCACCCCCGACGAGCTGAAATCCGCCCTCGAGGCCACCATCGAGGAGAGCGACAACCTCATCCGCATCTTCAACGCGCTGCTCATGATCGCGCGGCTCGAGGCCGGCAACGCCCGCGAGGGGCTGGCGGATTTCGACGCCGCCGAGGCCGTGCGCGACGTGGCGGAGCTCTACGACGCCCTGGCCGAGGAGGCGGGCGTGTCGCTCACGGTCTCCGTCGAGGACGACCTGCCGGTCCACGGCAGCCGCGAGCTGCTGGGGCAGGCCATGGCGAACCTCCTCGACAACGCGCTGAAATACGGCTCCGCGGCCGGCGGCAAGCCGCAGACGATCGGCGTCTCGGCCCATCGCCGCGACGGCGAGGTGCGGATCGCGGTGGCCGACCGCGGCCCCGGCATCCCGGCCTCCGAGCGCGGCCGCGTGCTCGAGCGGTTCGTGCGCCTGGAGACCGCGCGCTCGCGGCCCGGGTTCGGCCTCGGCCTCAGCCTGGCGGCCGCCGTCGCAAGGCTTCACGGCGGCGCCCTGCTGCTGGAGGACAACGAGCCCGGCCTGCGGGTGATCCTGGCCATGCCCCTCAAGGCCGCCGAGCTGCCGCCCGCGCCCCTGCAATCGGCCGCGTGAGGACACCCTCCCGCGTCACGGCACCCTCCCCACGTCATGGCCGGCCAGTCATTACCCGCCTCTCGCCGGCCATCCCGATCCGGTGAAGCGCCGCGCCTTTCCGATCGGGATCACCGGGACAAACCCGGTGATGACGGGGGCGTGGATCCTCGGGCCGAACGACGCGAAGGCGCGGCCGAACTTTTCGATTGCCTCCTCGGCTGCGGCGTGAACACTCAGGGGCCCCGCAGACACCCGATGGATTGGCCGTGCCGGACCCGACGAACTCCCTGCTCGAACGCCTGACGAAGGCCCCGCTGGTTTCGGATGCGAGGCGCGCCAAGGCGCAGCTGGCGGATTTCGTCAGGCGGATCCGGGACGAGCCCGAGGCCGAGGCGCTGGCGGGCGCTCTCGACGGCGGCCTGTTCCGCGACCTCCTGCTGGCGCTCGCCGATCACTCGCCCTTCCTCTGGCAGCTCGTGGTCAACGATCCGGCCCGGATCGCCGGGCTCGCCCTCGCGCCGCCGGAAGAGGCCCACCGGGCCATCGTCGAGAAACAATCCGGTCTGTTCCGCGAGGTGCGGTCCGGCGCCATGACGCGCAACGACGCCGTGCGGGCGTTCCGGCAGAACCGCAACGCCCATGCCCTGCTCGTGGCCCTGGCCGACATCGGCGGGCTCTGGAGCACGGAGCAGGTCACCCAGGCCCTGTCCGATTTCGCCGACGCGTCCGTGACCGGCGGCGTGAACCTGGTGCTGACCGAGGCGGCCGATCTCGGGCGCATCCGTCTCGCGAACCCCGATTCTCCCGGCGAGGGCTCCGGCTTCACGGTCCTGGCGCTCGGCAAGCACGGCGCCGGCGAGCTCAACTACTCGAGCGACATCGACCTGGTCATCTTCTTCGATCCCGACGCGACGGCCCTGAAGGACCCGTCGGAGGCCGCCACGGTCTACACGCGCATCGCCCAGCAGCTCGCCAAGCTCCTGCAGGAGCGCACGGCGGACGGCTACGTGCATCGGGTCGATTACCGCCTGCGCCCCGATCCGGGCTCCACGCCGACCGCCATGTCGTTGTCCTCCGCCTATGTCTACTACGAGACCGTCGGGCAGAACTGGGAGCGCGCCGCCTTCATCAAGGCGCGGCCCGTGGCGGGCGACCTCGCGCTCGGCGAGACCTTCCTGAAGGAGCTTCGCCCCTTCATCTGGCGCAAGTATTTCGACTTCGCGTCCATTGCCGACGTGCACGCCATGAAGCGCCAGATCCATGCGGTGCGCGGCCATGACGAGATCGCCGTCGCGGGTCACGACATCAAGCTCGGACGCGGGGGCATCCGCGAGATCGAGTTCTTCGTGCAGACCCAGCAGCTCGTCTTCGGCGGGCGCCGGCCGGCCCTGCGCGGGCGGCGGACCCTCGACATGCTCAAGGCCCTGCACGACGAGGGCTGGATCACCGACAGGGCGCGCGACGAGCTCTCCGACGCCTATCGCTTCCTGCGCACTATCGAGCACCGGCTTCAGATGGTGGCCGACGAGCAGACGCAGCGTCTGCCCGCGGACGAGGACGCGCTCAAGCGCTTCGCCCGGTTCTGCGGCTATCCCACCACGAAGGCCTTCGCCACGGCCCTGACCGATCAGGCCAAGATCGTGCAGGGCCATTACGCGCTCCTGTTCGAGGAGGGGCCGGAACTCGCCTCCGATGCGGGAAGCCTCGTCTTCACCGGCACCGGCGACGATCCGGAAACCCTCGCCACGCTCCAGCGCCTCGGGTTCCGCGAGCCGGAGCGCGTGGCGGAAACGGTGCGCGGCTGGCATTTCGGCCGCCGTCCCGCGATCCAGAGCGCGCGGGCCCGCGAGGTCCTCACGGAGCTGACGCCGGCGCTGCTCTCGGCGCTCGGCGGCACCGCCGAGCCCGACGGCGCCCTGGCCGCCCTCGACCGCGCCTTCGGCCGCATGCCGGCCGCCGTCGAGCTCCTCACCATCCTGCAATCCCACGACCGCCTCCGGCTCCTGTTCGCGGACCTGCTCGGCACCGCGCCCCGGCTCGCCGATACGGTCGCGCAGTCGCCGCACGTGCTCGACGCGCTCATCGACCCCGCCTTCGGCACGCCGGCCGTCGACGAGGCGACCGTCGAAAGCCAGGTCCGGCAGCTGATCGGCCCGCCGCGCGACTTCGAGGATTTTCTGGACCGGGTGCGCGACGCGGCGCGCCAGATGCGCTTCGTCACCGGGGCCCGGCTGCTCTCCGGGGTCGTCTCGCCGGCCCAGGCGGGCGAAGCCTATGCGGCCATCGCCCGCGCCGTGATCCGGGCCTCGTTCGACGCGGTGCGCCGGGCGTTCGAGGCCGAGCACGGCACGGTGCCGGGCGCCAGGATCGCGATCCTCGGCCTCGGGCGCCTGGGCAGCCGCGAGCTGACGGCGGGGTCCGACCTCGACCTGGTGGTGATCTACGATTTCGACGAGAACGCCCGCGAGAGCACGGGCGCCCGCAGCCTCGATGCGGTCGTCTACTTCACGCGCCTCACGCAGCGCCTGGTCTCGGCCCTCACGGTGCCGACCCGGCGCGGCCTGCTCTACGACGTGGACCTGCGCCTGCGGCCGCAGGGCGGCAAAGGCCCCGTGGCGTCGCAGTTCAAGGGCTTCGTGGCCTATCAGACGGGCGAGGCCGATCTCTGGGAGCACATGGCGCTCACCCGCGCCCGGGTGATCGCCGGCGACGACGCGTTCGGCGCCGAGGTGTCGGAATCCATCAGGGGGATCCTGGCGGCGCGGCGCGATCCGAAAAAGGTTTTCGAGGACGTGCGGTCCATGCGCGAGCTGATCGCCCAGGAGAAGGGCGACGCCGATCCGTGGGATCTCAAGCTCGCCCGGGGCGGCCTCACGGACCTCGACTTCATCGCGCAGGCGCTCGTGCTGGCCCATGCGCACGCGCATCCGTCGCTGATCGGATGTCCGACGGAAGCGGCCTTCGCGCAGGCTCAGGCCGAGGGCCTGCTGGACCGGGAGGCCGGGCGGAGCCTGATCGAGGCGCACAAGCTCCTCAACGACATCTTCCAGTGGCAGCGACTGACCATCGAGGGCCGCTTCGACGCGGAATCCGTGCCGCAGCCGATCCTGAAACGGCTCGCCACGGTGGCGGGGCTGCCGAACGCCACCGTGCTGCTGTCGCATCTCGCCGAGCAGTATCGCCGCGTGGGGGACGTCTACCGCGAGGTGATGGGCTAGCGCATCGTGCCGACCACCACCCGCACGTCATCACCGGGCTCGTCCCACCCGCCACGTCATCACCGGGCTTGTCCCGGTGATCCCGATTGTCTGAGGCGCGGCGCTGTTCCGTATCGGGATGGCCGGCACAAGGCCGGCCATGACGTGGGGAGGGTGGCGGGAAGGGCGGAGGGTGGCCATGACGTGGAGGGTGTTCGTACCGGGTCACACACACCACGTCATCACCGGGCTTGTCCCGGTGATCCCGATTGTCTGAGGCACGGCGCTTCTCCGCATCGGGATGGCCGGCACCGGGCCGGCCATGACGTGGGGAGGGAGGCAGGAAGGGCGGAGGGTGGCCATGACGGACGCGGCCCTCTGGGTCCGTCCGATGCGCTAGGCGGCCGCGTCCGCCAGGGCGATGTCGGCGTTGGTGGCCTCGGTGAGCGGCAGGTGGACGAGCACGATGGTGCCGACGCCTTCCTGGCTCCTGATGCGCAGGCTGCCGCCATGGAGTTCCGCGAGGGAGCGGGCGATGGCGAGGCCGAGGCCCGAGCCCTTGTAGCTCTTCGAGAACTCGGTCTCGACCTGCTCGAAGGGCTGGCCGAGCTTGTGCAGGGCATGATCGGGAATGCCGATGCCGTTGTCCTCGACATAGATGTTGACGGCGTTGCCGGCCTGGCGCGTGCGCACCGTGATGCAGCCGCCCTCGCTGGTGAACTTCGTGGCGTTCTGGAGCAGGTTGACGAGGATCTGGTGCAGGGCGCGCTCGTCCGCCGGCACGATGATGTCCTCGGGGTTCACGTCCACCGTGACGGAGAGGTTCTTGGCCTTGGTCTGCTCGCCCACGAGCTTGAGGGCGCGCTGGATCGAGGAATGGACCTCGATCGGCTGCTTGGTGAGGGACGTGCGGCCGGCCTCGATGCGCGACATGTCGAGGATGTCGTTGATCACCGACAGGAGATATTCGCCGCTGGAGCGGATGTCGGAGCAGTATTCCTCGTATTTCTCGGAGCCGAGCGAGCCGAAGATGCCGCTCTGCATCACTTCCGCGAACCCGATGATGGCGTTGAGCGGCGTGCGCAGCTCGTGGCTCATGTTGGCGAGGAATTCGGACTTCGCCCGGTTGGCGCTCTCGGCCTGCGCCTTCTGGTCGAGATAGCGTTCGGCGAGATCGGCGAGCTGATGGGTCTGCGCCTCGAGCTTCTGGCGCGACTGCTTGAGGTCGAGAACGGTGGCGATGAGCTCCTTCTCGGACTCGACGAGGCGGTGCTCGTGGCGCTTGAGCGCCGTGATGTCGGTGCCGACCGACACGTAGCCGCCGTCCTTGGTGCGGCGCTCGTTGATCTGAAGCCAGCGCCCGTCCTGCAGGCGGGCCTCGAAGGTGCGCGCGCCCACATCCTGCTGCTCGCGGCGCAGGAACTGATGCTGCACCTCCGGCGGACGGCCGAGAGCCATGACCTCCGCGTAGGACTTGCCCTGGAGATTGGCGTCGGCGGGCAGCTCGTGGAGCTTCTGGAACTTCGAATTGCAGAGCACGAGGTTGTTGTTGGCGTCCCAGAGCACGAAGGCCTCGGAGATCGCCTCGATGGCGTCGTGCAGGCGGGCGTCGGCCTTGGCGGTCTTCTCCTCGAGACCGCGCTGCTCGGTCACGTCCACGGCGATGCCGACCAGGTGGCTCGCCGCGTCGTCCGGATCGTTCATCAGCTCGGCGCGGGCGCGCAGCCACACCCAGTCGCCCGAGATGCTGCGGATGCGGAACTCGTAGTCGACCAGGGAGGTGCTGGCGGAGGCGAGCTGCTCGGCCAGGGTGAAGAGATCCTGATCCTCGGGATGGATCATGGCGTTCACTTCGCCGAAGGACAGGAACTCGTCCTGGCGCTCGTAGCCGAGGAGCTCGTACATGGAATCGGACCAGTAGATGCGGCCGCGGCCGATGTCCCAGTCCCACAGGCCGCACCGGCCGCGGTTGAGCGCGGAATCGATCCGGTCGCGCACCTTCTCGCAGACCTCGTCGGCCGCGCGGGCGCGGTTCGCCTGCATCACGTAGGCGACCCCGATGCCGAGCAGGACCATGATCGTGGCGCCGAGCAGCGACACGTGCCCGATGGTGCGCGTCCACCAGCCGGACAGGATGTGCGGCATCGGCTGAACCAGCGCGATCTGGCCGGACGAGGCGTGCAGCGCGCGCACCGTGGCCATGCCTTCGGAGCCGCCGGGAAGCCTGATCGTCATGACGCCGGCGCGGTCGGCGAACAGCATCAGGGGCTGCGCTTCGCCGAGGATGTCCGTCAGCTTGGCCGGGGCCTCCTCCATGGGCGGGTGGACGGCCAGGACGGTGCCGGCCTGATCGACCAGCATGAGGGAGCGGTTCTGCGTCAGGGCGCTCGGCGGCATGTCCTTGGCGAGGCGCTCGAGCTGGGCGGCCGCCTGCGCGCGGTCGGCCGGGGCGCGGATTGCGCCGAGCTTCGCGGCCGAGAGCGACGCGATGATGTCGATGTCGTTGATGGCGTCAAACAGGGTGTCCTTGCGGCCGTCGCGGATCTGGATCCAGGCGCTGCCGGCCAGGGTGACGAGGAACAGGATCAGGAGCGCGGGAACGGCGAGCCTGAGCAGGGGCTCATATTGCTCGAGCCGTCGATAGGCCGGGTTCGCGTCTGATCGCGTCACCCCTAGAATCGTACCCGCGCGTGCGGGTACGCATGCGGTCACCGCCCCCGCCATGCGATGTTTCCTCCGGAACCATTTTCGTCCTGTTTCGGAGGACGTGCCGCATCTCTCCGAATCACTAACAATAGAATCTTGAGCGGGTGATTTGTCCAGTTAGTAGAACCCGAAGGTTAATAAAAAATTTCCCATCCCGCATTCCCTTGGGGAAATCTGGGACAACCCGGTAACCTCTTGAAACAAGGAGGTTATTTCGCCCCGCCTTCTTCCAGGGAACGGCTCACGATATCCCCTACATCGCGGGAAAGATTGGGCTTTTGCGCGATGGATCGGAGGGCCTGTTCGGCCTGCGCCCGGCGGGCGCTTTCCATCATCCGCCAGGTGCTGAAAGCGGTCAGGAGACGGGCCGCGAGCTGCGGGTTCAGCTCGTCCACGCGCAGCACGATGGAGGCCAGGAAGCGATAGCCCGCGCCGTCGGCCCGGTTGAACTGGACCTGGTTGAGCATGGCGAAGCTGCCGATGAGCGCGCGCACGCGATTGGGGTTGGAGATGGAGAAGGCCGGGTGCTGCATCAGCCCGGTGACCCGTTCCAGGGTGCCGTCCTCCGGGATCGCGGCCTGCAGGGTGAACCACTTGTCGAGCACGAGCGGCTCGTTGCGGTAGCGGTCGCCGAACCGGGCGATGGCCTCCTCGCGCACGGCGCCGGGCAGGGTGGTCAGAACGCTCAGGGAGGCGAGCCGGTCGGTCATGTTGCTCGCCGATTCGAGCTGCCGCACGGCGAGCGCCTCGCCGGTGCCCGCATCGGCCGCGGCGAGAAGGTCGAGGCACGCGTTGCGCAGGGAGCGCCGTCCGGCGCTGGCCGCGTCGGGACTGTAGGGACCGGAATCGCTCAAGGCGTCGTAGAAGCGCTGCAGGGGCTGCGCGCAGCTCCGGCCGATCCGCTGGCGCATCTGCGAGCGCGCCCGGTGGATCGCGTCGGGGTCCACGTCCTGCCCGATCTCCTGCGCCACGTCGGCCTCGCTGGGAAGCGTGACCACGAGCGCCGCGAAGGCCGGATCGGCGAGGGCGTCCCTGCCCATGAAGGAGCACAGCGCCCCCGACAGGGCGCCGATATCCTGGTCGGCCGCGTCGACGCCCTTCGCCAGGCCGACCAGCAGGCGCATGGCCACGGTCTGGGCGGCCTGCCAGCGGTTGAACGCATCCGTATCGTGCCGGAGGAGGGCCAGCAGCTCCTCGTTCGGAAGATCGAGCGACAGCTTCACCGGGGCCGAGAAGCCCCGGAGCAGGGAGGGAACGGGCCGGGACGTCACGCCCGTGAAGGTGATGCTGTCCTGGGGCTTGTCGAACAGGAAGACGCCGCGGGAATCCAGGCGCTCGCAGGCGGCGTTCGCCCACGAGCGGTCCTGAGCCGAGTCGTCCTGATCCGAGCCGTCCTGATCCGAGCCGTCCTGAGCCACAAGCCCGAGCGCCACCGGGATCGCCATGGCGCCCTTCTCCGGCTGGCCGGGGGTCGGGGGCGTGCTCTGGGTGAAATCGAGGCGGAACGTCTTCGCGTCCGGGTCGTGGTGTCCCTTCACCGTGACCCTGGGCGTGCCGGACTGCTCGTACCAGCGGGCGAAGTGGGACAGATCCCGGCCGGTCACCTCCGCGAAGGCGGAGAGGAAATCCTCGACCGTGGCGGCCGTGCCGTCGCAGCGCTCGAAATAGAGATCCATGCCGCGCCGGAAATCGGCCTCGCCGATGATCGTCCTGAGCATGCGGACGATCTCGGCGCCCTTCTCGTAGACCGTGGCCGTGTAGAAATTGTTGATCTCGCGATACTGGGTCGGGCGCACCGGATGGGCGAGCGGGCTCGCATCCTCCAGGAACTGGCGCGCCCTCAAGGTCTTCACCTCGGCGATGCGGTGCACCGGGCGGGAGCGCTCGTCCGAGGAGAATTCCTGGTCGCGGAAGACCGTCAGGCCCTCCTTCAGGCACAGCTGGAACCAGTCGCGGCAGGTCACCCGGTTTCCGGTCCAGTTGTGGAAGTACTCGTGCGCGATGATCGCCTCGATATGGGCGTAGTCCATGTCGGTCGCGGTCTCGGGGCTCGCCAGGACGTATTTGTCGTTGAAGATGTTGAGACCCTTGTTCTCCATCGCGCCCATGTTGAAGTCGGACACGGCCACGATGTTGAACACGTCGAGATCGTATTCGCGGCCGAACACCCGCTCGTCCCAGCGCATGGAGCGCTCGAGCGCGTCGAGGGCGTAATCGGCGCGGCTCTCCTTGCCGGGCTCCACGTAGATCGCGAGATCCACCGCGCGCCCGCTCATGGTCGTGAAGGTCTTGGAGACCCGCCCGAGGCGCCCGCCCACGAGGGCGAACAGGTAGGACGGCTTCGGGTGCGGATCGTGCCAGACGGCATAATGCCGGTCGGATCCGTCGACGACCCCGCCCGCGACCGGGTTGCCGTTGCCGAGAAGCACCGGAGCGTCCTCGCGATCCGCTTCGATCCGGGTGGTGTAGACGGCCATGACGTCGGGCCGGTCGAGGAAATAGGTGATGCGCCTGAAGCCCTCGGCTTCGCACTGCGTGCAGTAATTGCCGCCCGACCGGTAGAGGCCCATGAGCTTGGTGTTGGCCGTCGGGTTGATCTCGGTCTCGATGGTGAGCGTGAACGGCTGGCGCGGCGCCTGGGCGATGGTGAGGGATTGGGGAGAGGCCTCGAATTCCTCCGCCGACAGGGAGCGTCCGTTCAGGGCCAGCGCCTTCAGGTTCAGCTCGTCGCCGTCGAGCACCAGGGGGGCGTCCGGACGTCCCTCGGGGTTGGGCCTCATGGTCAGGGTCGCCACGACCCTGGTCGCGGTGGGATGGAGTCCGACGTCGAGCTCGACGCGGTCGATCAGGAAGTCGCTGGGCCGGTAATCCTCAAGGCGGACGATCTGCTGAGTGTCGGTGCGCATCAAATACCCGCGTGAAACAAGGTTTCGTCGAAAGCAAGGGCCTTGGGGCAAGGGCCTTGGGAAAGGGCCTCGGGAGAACGACCTTCGGTCTGCTCGAAGCAGCCTTCATAAGAGGCCATGCGATCTTGAGCAAATCCAAGGCTTTTTCCGCGCGAGAAAAAGGTACCTCTTGAACTCTCCGGCAATTACGCCATGACCTATCCCCGGCCCATAAGGAATGTGACCATGGAATACCTGCACACGATGGTTCGCGTGTCGAACCTCGAGGAATCCCTCGATTTCTTCGTCAACAAGTTCGGGCTCGTCGAGGTCCGTCGGACGGACAACGAGAAGGGGCGCTACACCCTCGTGTTCCTGGCGGCTCCCAACGACGTCGAGAAGTCGAAGGACTCGAAGGCCCCGCTGCTGGAGCTCACCTACAACTGGGACGAGAACGAATACGCGGGCGGCCGCAACTTCGGTCATCTCGCCTATCGGGTCGACGACATCTACACGTTCTGCCAGAAGCTGATGGACGCGGGCGTCACCATCAACCGTCCGCCCCGCGACGGCTATATGGCCTTCGTCAAGACCCCGGACAACATCTCGATCGAGCTTTTGCAGCGCGGCGAACCCAAGCCGGTGCAGGAGCCCTGGGCGTCCATGCCCAACACGGGCACCTGGTAGGCCGCGCCCGCGCGGCTTTTTCCGGAGCTTCGGGATCACCGGCCTTCGGGCCGGCGCTCCCCTTGGCGAAAAGCCCTTGCTCCGCCATTCTACCCGGCCCACCATAACAAGGCCGGGTCAACCGGCGGAGGATCATTGTGGTACGAGACACAATCCGCTTCTGGCGGAACGGACAGGCGGTCGAGGTTTCAGGCTTTCACCCGAGCACCATGCTTCTGGACTACTTAAGGCTTCAGGAGCGTCGCGTCGGCACCAAGGAGGGTTGCGCGGAGGGCGATTGCGGCGCCTGCACCGTGGCCCTGGGCCGGGTCAGGGGCGGGCGCGTCCATTACGAACCCGTCAATGCCTGCATCCTGCTCCTCGGCCAGGTCGACGGGGCGGAGCTCGTGACCGTCGAGGATCTCGCGGCGAGCGGCGAGCTGCATCCCGTGCAGTCCGCCCTGGTGGCGCATCACGGATCCCAGTGCGGCTTCTGCACCCCCGGGATCGTGATGAGCCTCTTCACCCTCTATCACGAGGGCGAGCGGCCCTTGAGCCGGGAGAGCGCCAACGATGCGCTGGCCGGCAATCTCTGCCGCTGCACCGGCTACCGGCCGATCGTCGATGCGACCCTGCAAGCCTGCGGCGGACCGGCCGACGATTCGTTCTCGGCGAGGAGCGAGCCGACTGCGCAAGGTCTCGCGAGCCTTGCCGATGGGCGCGACGTCTTCGTCGGCGACGAGACCCGCTTCTTCGCCGCGCCCGCGAGCGAGGCCTCCCTGGCGGAGCTGTATGGGCGGCATCCCGATGCGACCCTGGTGGCCGGCTGCACCGATGTGGGGCTGTGGATCACCAAGGCCATGATGGAGATCGAGAAGATCATCTGGCTCGGGCGCGTGGCCGGTCTCGATCTCGTCGACGATTCCCCGGAGGCGCTCGGCATCGGCGCCACCGTGTCGCACGCAGCCATCCATCCCGCCCTCGCGCGGATCGACCCGGATCTCGGCGAGGTGATGCGCCGCTTCGGCTCGGTGCAGGTGCGCGCCTCGGGAACCGTCGGCGGCAGCATCGCCAACGGGTCGCCCATCGGCGACCTCGCGCCGGTCTTCATCGCGCTCGGCGCGGCGCTGGAGCTGCGCCTCGGCGAGGCGACGCGCACCCTGGCGCTCGAGGATTTCTTCATCGCCTATCGCCGGCAGGACCGGCTGCCGGGCGAGTTCGTGCGCCGGGTGACGGTGCCGAAGCTCAAGGCCGACGAAGCCTTCCGCGCCTACAAGATCTCGAAGCGTTTCGACGAGGATATCTCGTCGGTGCTCGGCGCCTTCAAGTTCACCCTCGACGGGCGGCGCATCGCGGCGTCCCGCATCGCGTTCGGCGGCATGGCCGGCACCCCGAAGCGCGCCGCCGAGACGGAGCGGGCGCTGGCGGGCGTGTCCCTGGACGAGCCCGGGTCCTGGGGAGACGCCATGGCGGCCATCGCGCGGGATTACCAGCCCCTCGACGACCACCGGGCCTCGTCGGCGTACCGCTCGACGGTCGCGCGCAACCTGGTCTTCAAGGCCTTGAGCGAAACGGCGTCGGGCGACACGCGGGCGACGCGGATCGTCGGCCGGCGCGAAGCCCTTCAGGCGGCGGAGTAGGACCATGAACGCACCCGCCAAGCCGATGATCGAAGCAGAGGTCCTTCGCCACGTCCGCCAGCCGCTCCCGCACGATTCCGGCCTCAAGCACGTGCAGGGCTCGGCGCAGTACATCGACGACATCCGCGAGCCGGACGGCACCCTGCATGTGGCCGTCGGGCAGTCGCCGAAGGCGCGCGGGCGCCTCGTGTCCCTGGACGTGTCCGCCGTGCGCGCCGTGCCCGGGGTCGTGGCGGTGCTCACCGCGGCCGACATCCCCGGCAAGAACGACGTGTCGCCGGCCTTCGGCGACGATCCGCTCTTCGCCGACACCGCCATCGGCTTTCTCGGCCAGGCTCTCTTCGCCGTGGTGGCGACGAGCCGCGACGTGGCGCGCCGCGCCGTCAAGCAGGCCGTGATGGCGATCGACGCGGAGGCTCCCAGCATCACGGTCGAGGACGCCCTCGAGCGCGGCGAGACCGTGCTGCCCGACTACGCCTATGGCCGCGGCGATCCGGAGGCCGCCATCGGGCAGGCGCCTTTGCGGCTGGACGGCCGGTTCCGGGTCGGCGGGCAGGAACACTTCTATCTCGAAGGGCAGATCGCCCTGGCGGTCCCGGGCGAGGACGGGGACATCCATGTCTATTCCTCGACCCAGCACCCCACGGAAGTGCAGCACGTGGTGGCCCGCGTGCTCGACATTCCGGACGCCTATGTCACCTGCGAGACGCGCCGCATGGGCGGCGGCTTCGGCGGCAAGGAAAGCCAGGCGACGCAATGGGCCGTGACGGCCGCCCTCGCGGCCCGCGCGACGGGCCGGCCGTGCAAGCTGCGCCTCGACCGGGACGACGATTTCATCCTCACCGGCAAGCGCCACGATTTCCGCTGCGACTGGTCGGTCGGCTTTGACCGCGACGGGCGCATCCAGGGTTACGCGGTCGATCTGCTCGCCCGCTGCGGCTATTCGGCGGATCTCTCCAGCGGCGTGGTCGACCGGGCCATGTTCCATGCGGACAACGCCTATTGGATGCCGGCCGTGCGCATCGCGTCGAAGCGGCTCAAGACCAACACGGTGTCGAACACCGCGTTTCGCGGCTTCGGCGGCCCGCAGGGCATGCTCGCCATCGAGCACGTGATGGACCGGATCGCCTGGGCGACGGGGCGCGACCCGCTCGATGTGCGTTATGCGAACTTCTACCGCGAGGCCGAAAACGTCACGCCCTACGGCATGGAGGTCGAGGAGACCGATACGCTCCTCAATCTCGTGCGCACCCTCGAGCAGACCTCGAACTACCGCGCGCGCCGCGAGGAGATCGCCGCCTTCAACGCGTCCTCGCCGATCATGAAGCGCGGCCTCGCGCTCACGCCGGTGAAGTTCGGCATCAGCTTCACGCTCACCCACATGAACCAGGCCGGCGCCCTGGTGCACGTGTATCAGGACGGGTCCGTGCATCTGAACCACGGCGGCACCGAGATGGGGCAGGGGCTCTACGTCAAGGTGGCGCAGGTCGTGGCCGAGGAATTCGGCATCGCCCTGGAGCGCGTGCGCATCACGGCGACCACCACCGCGAAGGTGCCGAACACCTCGCCGACCGCCGCGTCCTCCGGGTCCGATCTCAACGGCATGGCGGCGCGCGTCGCCGCCGGGGCGATCAAGCGGCGCATGACCGCCCACGCGGCCGAGGCCTATGGGGTTCCGGAGGATCAGATCGCGTTCCGCGACGACCGGGTCTTCGTCGGCAACCAGAGCCTGGCCTTCGACGAACTGGCGAAGAAATGCATCGCGGCCCGCGTGCCGCTCTCGGAGGCCGGGCACTACAAGACGCCGAAGATCACCTGGGACCGCGCCAAGGGGACGGGGCGGCCGTTCTTCTACTTCGCCTATGGGGCGGCCTGCTCGGAGGTGATCGTCGATACGCTCACGGGCGAGAACCGCCTGCTGCGCGCCGACATCCTCCACGATGTGGGCCGCTCGCTCAATCCGGCCATCGACATCGGCCAGATCGAGGGCGGCTTCGTGCAGGGCATGGGCTGGCTCACCACCGAGGAGCTGGTCTTCAGCCGGGACGGGCGCCTGCTCACCCACGCGCCCTCGACCTACAAGATCCCGGTGGCCTCCGACGTGCCGGCGGATTTCACCGTGGCGCTCTATCCCAACGAGAACCGGGAGGAGACGATCTACCGCTCCAAGGCCGTGGGCGAGCCGCCGATCATGCTGGCGAACAGCGTGTTCTGCGCCCTCGCCGACGCGGTCCATGCGCTCGACCCCGCGCGGCCCGTGCCGCTCGACGCCCCCGCCACGCCCGAGGCGATCCTGCGGGCCTGCGAGACGCTGCGCGGGAGGCCGATGGGGTGAGGGTCTGGCGCCAGCTCACCGATCTCGTGACGCGGCACGGCTCCGCCGCCCTCATCACCGTGCATGACGTGAAAGGCTCCGCGCCCCGGGAGGCGGGTGCCCGCATGGCGGTGCGGCCCGACGGGGCCTTCCACGGCACCATCGGGGGCGGGCAGCTCGAATTCCGCATGCTCGACATCGCCCGCGAGATGCTGACGGCCGGGCGCGGGCCGGCCAGGATCGTCGATCAGGCGCTCGGGCCCGATCTCGGCCAGTGCTGCGGCGGCCGGGTCAAGATCCTGATCGAGACCTTCGACGGGCGCGATCTCGAGGATCTGGCCCCCCTGGTCGAAGCGGAGGCCGGCGGCGGGTCGTTCGTGGTCGAGTGCCGGCTGGAGGAGGGGCGCGTCAGGCGCGAATTCGCCTCCGCGGTGGGCGACGACCGCTGGACGGGCTGGCGCGAGACCCACGGCGAGGCGCGCACGCCCGTCCTCGTGTTCGGCGCCGGCCATGTGGGGCGCGCGCTCGTCCTCTCCCTGGCGCCGCTCCCGTTCGCCGTGCGCTGGCTCGACGACCGGGAGGACGCGTTTCCGGCCCATCTCCCGGCGAACGCCCGGGCGGTGCGCCTGCGCGACCCGGAGGCCGAGATCGCCGGGGCCGATCCCGCCGCCCTGGTCCTCGTCATGACCCATGACCATCCCCTCGACCTGGCGATCACGGCCGCGGCCCTGAGGCGGGACTTTCCCTATGTGGGCCTCATCGGCAGCGCCACGAAGCGGGCGCGCTTCGAGAAGCGGTTCCGGGAGCTGCATCTGCCGGACGAGAGGATCCGCGCGCTGGTCTGCCCCATCGGGCTCGCCGGCATCGTGGACAAGGACCCGGCCGTCATCGCGGCCTCCGTGACGGCGCAGCTTTTGCAGGTTCGGGAGAGGATCGCGTCGCGCCCCCCTCCCACGTCATCACCCGCTCACACCCCCTCTACGTCATCACCGGGCTTGTCCCGGTGATCCCGCTACGGTGAGGCTCGGCGCTTCAAACAATCGGGATGGCCGGCACAAGGCCGGCCATGACGTGCGGAGGGTGGCATCACCGGACCACACACACCACGTCATCACCGGGCTCGTCCCGGTGATCCCGCTTCTGTGAGGTGCTGCGCTTCACCGGATCGGGATGGCCGGGACAAGCCCGGCCATGACGTGCGGAGGGTCGTGGGGAGGGTCGT
>NZ_JAMXFI010000055.1:0-52653 GCF_025460875.1 Microvirga yunnanensis | reverse complement strand
AGGTGATCGGCGCCGTGGTCGCGGCGGCGGCGCTCTACGCCATCGCCACCGGCTCCCCGACGTTCGACCTCGCCAAGGGCTTCGCAGCCAACGGCTATGGGGCCCATTCGCCCGGCCAGTACAGCATAATCTCGGGCTTCATCGCCGAGGTGGTGCTGACCATGATGTTCCTGTTCATCATCATGGGGGCGACCCACGGCAAGGCGCCGGTGGGCTTCGCCCCCATCGCCATCGGGCTCGGCCTCACCCTGATCCATCTCGTGGGCATCCCGATCACCAACACGTCCGTGAACCCCGCCCGCAGCACCGGCCCGGCCCTGTTCGCCGGCGGCTGGGCCCTGGCGCAGCTCTGGATGTTCTGGGTCGCGCCCCTGATCGGCGGGGCCATCGGCGGGATCCTCTACCGCTGGCTCAGCGAGGAGCCATCCGCCCAGGTCACCGGCGTCACGCCCGCCGCACCGGCCGAGTAGTGGGGACGGTCCGCAACGGATCCCGATTAAGGGTGGCGTGGCCGGAATGTGGTGACAAGAGGTCACCGTATTTGGAGCGAGGGATCAGGCGCATTGGGCATTCGGATCAGCCTTCCAGCGCCGAAGGGCACAGGTGGATGTGACAGAGCGGCTCTCGGGCGATCAGGATCGGGGCGCTGGAGCATTGCGGGCAGGATGGCCCGGTCCGGACCGTGGAGCGCCTTCAAAGAGGGCTGGCGCCGTAGTGCCTGGGCCAACCGTCAGCACACCGGAAGCCGTCGGGGACACGATCCGCGGCCGCAGAGAGATTGAACGGGGACTGATGGAGGGAGGCAGAAATGAAGCTTTTGATAGCAGTATCGGCGCTCATGACAGGGTTCATCATGGCAAGCGCCGACGAGGCCCATGCGGTGGTTTACTGCCAGTACGTCAATTATCCTGTCGGTTGCGTCGTACGACCTGGCGTCGTGTTGCGGCCGCGGCCGGTCGCACGGGCAGTGGCAACCCCGGGTGTCGGGGCCCCAGGTGTCGGCGTGCGGCCCGGAACGCCGATGAACCGTGGCGGCCCGGTCAATCGCGTCGGCAGGCGCTGAGATTCTCTTCCGCATTGTGTTTAGCAGGATCAAGCCTTGGCACGGGTCTGCACCTCACTCCTGCGCGGATCGGACTGGCCCTATGTCGATCGCGCACGAGTTCGCGACGGTGCGCGGTTGCTCTGTGGAGATGGTGCGAGGGGACAAATCGATGGACCAGAACACACCCAGCCTTGGCACCGAGCTTGAGCCATCGAGCATGTTTGACACCACGCTTCGGATCGGGCTGGTGGCTGTGCTGGTTTACGCCTGTGCCCGGATCGTGCTGCCGCTCGCATTCATTCTGCCATGGTCGGCGATCCTGGCCGTGATGCTGTACCCTCTGCATCTCTGCGCGGAATCGCCACCCGTTCGCGCGGATCGACCCGGATGGAGAGCGCCTCGACGCCGATGAGGAAATCCTTCACTGGGGTCTGTTTTCTCCCAGGTGGCCAATAGGGAGCTAGACGCTCCCTTCAGCTCGCGCTTGGTCCTGCCCGGCTCCGGCAAATTGCGTCAGCCCGCACCGTGAGCGCGCCAGGGTGGGCTCTCTTCAGGGGAGGGCGTCGTCGATGATCAGCAGGGTACCCTTACTGCCTCGGTCCAGAGCTCGATCCGTTCCGGATGATCCACATGCAGCCGGCAGGGCAGCTCGGCCACTGTCTCGATGCGCTCAGGAGCGATGACGCAGAAATCCTGAGGCAGAGGTGGCTCGGAACGGGTCTCGACATCGTGAGGTGACAGCGCCGCACCGAGGACCCAATCCTGCAGCGGACCTTTAGGGACCGCGCGACAGGCTCTGTACCGGCCCCGTCGACCGCTCTAGGTCATCGGACTTTCAACCGACCGTTCTGGTCACGATCTCCTCGATCCAGGGGCATTTATGTTCCATCTGACTTTCGCACTGCCCGCCCTCTATGTCTTGGCGCGGTTCGTGGGGCCGCTTCCCTGGGCTCCCAGCGGCAAGATCGCCCTTGCCATCGCCGTGCTCGTGGCATCGCAATACCATCTCTGGAGCCGCCTTTCGTCCGGTTCGGTCTTCTCGCCCGAGTTCCCGCGCGTCCTGGTGCTTCTGTTCAACTGGGCATTTGGCGCGATCGTTCTCCTGGCGGGGATGCAGATCGCCCTCGATGTGACAGCGTTGATCGCGCGGCTGGTCCGGGGCGGCGGAGCCATACCGGACAGCGTGCGCTACACGGCCGCGACGGCGGCCATGCTTCTCTCGGCCGTCGGCGTCTATCAGGCGACGCGTGTTCCCCCGCTCAAGGATCTCGAGATCGCCATCCCGGGCCTGCCGCCTCAGTTCGACGGCTACAGGCTTCTGCAACTGACCGATCTGCACATCAGTCGCCTGTTTCCCAGGGAGTGGACCCAAGCGGTGGTCAAGCAGTCCAATGCGCTCGGGGTTGACCTGATTGTCGTCACTGGCGATTTGATCGACGGCTCCTTCGGCGCGCGGCGTGCCGACGTGGAACCGCTGCGCGACCTGCGTGCGAAGGACGGGGTCTGGGTGATCCCCGGCAACCACGAGTACTTCTTCGGCTACGAGGAGTGGATGCTCCAATACACCAGCTTGGGAATGCAGGCGCTCGCCAACGATCATGTCGTCCTTCACCGTGATGGCGGATCGCTCGTCCTTGCCGGGGTCACCGACCTGTCGGCGCCTCGATCCTTCCATCAGGCACCGGACCTGTCGGCCGCGCTTGCGGGCGCGCCGTCCGACGTGCCGATCATCCTGCTTGACCACCAGCCGAGGAACGCCGCGCAGGCGAGCGCACGCGGTGTGGCACTGCAACTGTCCGGGCATACTCACGGTGGCATGATCCCAGGATTGGACCGGCTGGTCGCGCGCGCCAACAACGGCTTCGTCTCGGGCCGATACCAGGTCGGCGGCATGACGCTCTACGTCAACAACGGCACGGCGTTGTGGCCCGGCTTCGCGCTCCGGCTCGGGCGCTCGTCCGAACTGACCCGCATCACCCTGCGACGCGCGCCACCGCAGGATGGTCCGCCCGCCCATGCTCCCATGAGTTCGGAGCGGTCGCTTGCTCCGGCCACGGCTGGCTGACCTTACGATGACAAAGCCGTCCAGCGGAATGGCAGCTTTACCTTCCGGGCGGCGCTGAACTTCTGCTTTGGACAGGAACATCGGACGTTCCCGGAGGGCAGGGGGTCGTCACTGCCTAACCCATACCAGACTTTTGTCGCGGAGATGGACAGCGCTCCGATCTCAGGTCTGCGCCAGAGCGCTCGCGGCCAATTCAGCAATCCTTCAAGCTGATCGGTATGGCTCCGGTTCAGAGCCCGTTCGACAAACCAGACGAGCGCCGGGACGAGGGAATTCACAAAGGTCCCGACAAAACGTTCGCCGTACGACGGAAAGGACCGTCCCAGACCCAGGATTGGCCAAGGACGGCTGCATGTTCATGAAGGCACTCGCATGTGCCAGCCCGCCGCGCTGACATGGGGCGGCAGCACCACTATCCGCGGCTCCCTAGTCCTTCTTCGCCCAGTAGAACAGGAGCTGGTTGTCGGCTCGCTGGACGAGCTTGACCTTCTTCGACACGCCCCACGCGAGCGCCTGCTGGTGCAGCGGGATATGGCCGTAGTCTTTGGTGGCTATTTCAAATGCCTTTTTGATCAGTTGGTTGCGCGTCCCCGGGTCTGTTTCGACCAGGATCTGGTCGGTCAGAGCATCAAGGTCCTTGTTGCAGTACCCGCCGTAATTGGTTTCGCCCCGGCTCGATCCGGGAACGTCGCGGCAGCCCATGACATCATAGAGAACATTGTGGCTGTCGAAGGTGCCGGGGGTCCATCCGAGCAGCGAGAATGATGTGGTGTAGCCTCCCGACTTGCCGGCTTTCCCGAAATAGAGGGCCTTCGGCTGCGCCGTCAGGTTCACTTTCACGCCGGCCCGCGCCAGCATGCTGACAACGGCCTGACAGATCGCCTCGTCGTTCACATAGCGGTCGTTTGGGCAGTCCATTCCGACTTCGAAGCCGTTCGGGTAGCCAGCGTCGGCGAGAAGCTTCTTGGCTCCGTCGAGATCATACTTCGGGCGCTCAAAATCCTTTGCGTAGACGAAGAGCTCCGGCGCGATCATCAGGGCGGAGGGAGTCGATAGTCCCCGCATGACGCGGTCACGGATGAGATTGATGTCGATTGCCTTGAAGAAAGCCTCCCGAACGCGCACGTCCTTGAACGGGTTTTTGCCCTTCACGTTCGAGAACAGAAGCTCGTCACGGGCCGAGTCCATGTTGAGAAAGATCGTCCGGAGCTCGGGCCCTGTGAGCACCTGGGCATTGGGAGAGGAATTGACGCGCGCGATATCCTGCACCGGGACCGGTTCGATCACGTCAACCTCGCCCGACAGGAGCGCGGCGACCCGGGTGGCGTCACTTGCGATCGGCGTAAAGACGATCTCATCAAGGTTGTGCTCAGGCTTGTCCCACCAGGCCGGGTTGGGCTTGAAGACCGTCTTCACGCCAGCCTGATGGCTCTCGATCCTGAACGGACCCGTGCCGTTGGCGTTCAGCGCCGCGAAACTCGGCGTCGTGGCGGCTGCCGGCGTCGGAGCGGTGGCGTTGTTGGCCTCCGCCCATTCCTTGTCCATGATGTACCAGGTGTCCCACTGGGAGTTCAGGATCGGGTTCGGGGACTTGAGCTTCACGTCGACGGTATAGTCGTCGACCTTCACGAACTCGGCATTGGTCGGCACGCGCGTCGTGAAGTTCGAGCCCTGCGCGCGCACTCGGGCGGCCGAGAAGATCACATCGTCCGCATTGAAATCGTTGCCGTTGTGGAACTTGACCCCCTTGCGCAGGAAGAAGCGCCAGGTCAGTCCGTCATCGCTGATCTCCCAGCGCTCGGCGAGGCTCGGTTGAACAGCGAGGTCTTTCCCGCGCCGCGTCAGACCCTCGTAGACATGCCCGAGATGGGCGTTGGTGGTGGTCTCGTTGAGCGTATAGGGGTCTAGGGATTTCAGATCGCCTTGGTTGGCGTAGCGTAGAGAAGCGGCCAGGGCGGGCGTAGATAGGGCTGCAAGGATGATCGAGGCGGGGACAAGGACACGGTTTTGAATCATGAGGCTGTTCTCCACTGGCGGCTCCGCCTGAGGCGATGGCGGCGCTCTCGTTGGGTCCGGGCCGGAGCCGGAAGCGTCAGCGTGGCAGGAATTTCGCGGAGCGTCCAGCAGGAGAGGGGGGGCCCGGAGCCCGGCGGCGGCAGGATCGTCCACGAGAGCTGTTTCCACTGGTGTGGAATCACCTCTAAGCTCGAAAGCAGCAATCCTCATCGAGCCGGACGTTCCGAAAACACACGGAATCTCGGTTCCTGACCCACACCGGACTTTCCTCATTCAGCGTCCGACACTTCGGGTTCGTCGAGTTCAATGCCGGGGCAGAAGCTTTCCCGTGACGGTGAGTCGTACGGTCCTCAGCGCGATCGAGCCGATGACCAGGTTGGCGCCGATGAAGAGCGGAATGGCCAGGAAGGCGATCGGCCCCGCCTGGCCCCGCTCGACGAAGCGCAGGGCCGCGAGCGGCAGGGCGGAGACGCCGAAGGTATAGGCCCAAGCCGCGGGTGAGAATGGCTGCTGGCGAAGCCACGGCACGAGGCGCAGCATGACCAGCGCCTGGAGCAGCGCGTACCCGAACAGCATCTGGACAAAGCGGTCCGGCGGCCCCTCGGTCACGGCAAGGTATGCCACGGATCCGACCGCCGGAGTTGCGAGGTGGAGCCCCATCGTTGCCCGTAGGCCCACAGGCAGGGCATGGGTCATCAGGCGGTGCAGCACGATCGATTCGAGCACGACCATGGACAGGAACCCCGCCCCGAAGAAGAGCAGGCCGGCTTCGGGATAGCCGAAAGCGCCGCAGGCGATGGCGCTGACGAAGCATCCACCGACCGTGGGCATGTACAGGGTCGGCGTGGTCGCGTCCGTGTGGCGTCCGCCCTGCCACAGCGCGCCAACCACCCAGGCGCTGAACGCGACCTGGCTCGCGATGCCGAGCGCGAACATGGTCGACGCCACGGCTGGCAGGTACGGGGCGACCGCGATGCTGGCGATGAGGGTCGCCACGGGCACCAGTGCGATGAAGAAGGCCTGGATCGGATGCCGGAACTCGGCGAGCGCCTCCTCCCGGGAGGTTGCCCACTTCAGGACGTAGAGCGCCATCCAGACGAGCCAGACCACGGCCGCCGCGAGGGACAGCGCCTCGCCGACGATCGCGGGAGCGCCCCAGACCCTGGCGGCGGCGCGCCAGCCGTTGCCGAGCCCGCCGAGGCCGAGGACCATGCCGAAGAAGGTCGCCGGGACGACTGGCGGGGACCGGAGGCGCGCCGATCGCGTCCGCTTGGGTCGTGATGGGTCCTGCATAGGGCGTCAGGCCAGCCAGAACCTGATGGCGAGGCTGACGGCTCCCGTCACGCCCACGCCCGCGGCCCAGAGCCCGACGAACCACAGCCAGCGGCTCACGGCGGAACCTTGTTCGAGATCGTTGATCATCAGTGATACCCCTCGTGTCCGGTCTTGCCGCGGAACACCCAATACGAATAGCCCGTATAGGCCAGAATGATCGGAATCAGCACGCTGGCGCCGACCAGCATGAACTTCAGGCTCGCCTCGGGCGCCGCCGCCTGATGGATGGTGACGGCGTTCGGCACGACATGCGGGAACATGCTGATGCCCAGCCCAAGCAGGCAAAGGGCGAATAACCCTAGGGTCAAGAGGAACGGCCAGTACTCCCAGCGCCGCACCAGACTCACCAGCAGCACCCCTGAGCAGAGGCCGACCAGGAGCGGCACCTGGGCGGTGACCAGGACCTGCGGCCAAGCGAACCAGCGTTCGTAGTAGGCCCCGCTCAGGAACGGCGTTGCCGCGCTGACGAGCCCGATGCACGCGATCAGCCCGATGGCGAGCTTGCCGGCGAGGCGGTAGCTGTGGATCTGGACCATGCCCTCGGTCTTCATGATGAGCCAGGTCGCGCCGAGCAGGGCATAGCCGATGACGAGGCTGACGCCGACCAGCAGGCTGAACGGCGTGAGCCAGTCCCACCAGCCGCCGGCATAGGAGCGTCCCTCAACCGCGATTCCTTGGAGCAGGGCACCGAGCGTGATGCCCTGCGCCAGCGTCGCCACGACCGAGCCCGTGGTGAAGGCGAAGTCCCAGTAGCGGCGGTGACCGGGATCGCGCCATCGGAACTCGAAGGCGACGCCGCGGAAGATCAGCGCCAGCACCATGGCAATGATCGGGGCATAAAGGGCCGGCAGGATGATGGCGTAGGCCAGCGGGAAGGCCGCCATCAGGCCGCCGCCGCCGAGCACGAGCCAGGTCTCGTTGCCGTCCCAGACCGGCGCGACCGAATTCATGGCGCTGTCCCGCTCCGGCCCGGGGGCGAAGAACGGGAAGAGAATGCCGATGCCGAGATCGAATCCGTCCATCACCACATAGGCGAAGACCGCGAATGCGATGACGAAGGCCCAGAGGGTGGGGAGATCGAGGACGGGAAGCATGGCTCAGGCCTCCGCGCCGAGGGTGCGGGCGGGGTTGACTGCCGGAGCCGGGGTGATGCCGGCGGTGCGGATGGGATGGTTCGGGCCGGCCTCGGGTCCGGTCTCGCCCGGATGCGGCGGCTTGCCCATGAGCTTGAGGATGTAGCCGGTGCCCGCCCCGAACACGATGAAGTAGACGATGATGAAGGTCAGCAGCGAGGCGGCCACCGCAGGGGCCTCCAGCGGCGAAGCC
Organism: Microvirga yunnanensis; assembly: GCF_025460875.1. Classification (NCBI taxonomy): domain Bacteria; kingdom Pseudomonadati; phylum Pseudomonadota; class Alphaproteobacteria; order Hyphomicrobiales; family Methylobacteriaceae; genus Microvirga; species Microvirga yunnanensis. The sequence continues at coordinate 44,866 of NZ_JAMXFI010000055.1, read as the reverse complement.
GACGCCGCCGTCTTGAGCAGGCCGTAGACGGTGAAGGGCTGCCGACCCACTTCCGTCGTCACCCAGCCGGCGATCACGGCGACGAAGCCCGCGGGACCCATGGCCAACGCCAGCCCGTGCAGCGGGCGCCACTCGTAGAGCTTGCCGCGCCACCGGGCCAGGAGGCTGAGCGCTCCCAGGCCCAGCATCGCGAAGCCGAGACCCACCATGATGCGGAACGACCAGAACACCACGGGCACATAGGGCCAGTTGGCACGGTCGACCGTGTCGAGGCCATTCAGAGGCGCGTTCAGGTCGTGCTTGAGGATCAGCGACGAGGCCTTCGGGATCTGGATGGCGTTGCGGACCGTGCCGGCCTCCTGGTCGGGAATGCCGAACAGGATCAGGGGAGCGCCGTCCGGGTGGCTCTCGAAGTGACCTTCCATCGCCATGACCTTGGCGGGCTGATGCTCGAGGGTGTTGAGGCCATGCATGTCGCCCACGAGGATCTGAAGCGGAGCGACCAACGCCACCATGCCCATCGCCATCGAGAACATCACCCGGGCGCCCTTGTTGGTGCGCTCGCGCAAGAGATGCCAGGCGCCGACGCCGCCGACCACGAGGGCCGTCGTGAGGTAGGCGGCGAGCACCGTGTGAACGAGGCGGTAGGGAAAGGATGGGTTGAAGACGATCGCCCACCAATCCTGCGGCACGAACTGGCCGGCCTCGTTGATGCCGTAGCCGACGGGCGTCTGCATCCAGGAATTGGCGGAGAGAATCCAGAACGCGGAGATAAACGTGCCGATGGCGACCGCAAGTGTCGCAGCGAAGTGCAGCTTTCGGCCAACGCGACCCATGCCGAACAGCATGATGCCGAGGAAGCCCGCCTCCAGGAAGAAGGCGGTCATGACCTCATAGGCCATGAGCGGACCGATGACAGGCCCGGCCTTGTCGGAGAACACTGACCAGTTGGTGCCGAACTGATAGGACATGACGATGCCCGACACCACGCCCATGGCAAAGGCGAGGGCGAAGATCTTGAGCCAGTACTTGAACAGATTGAGGTAGACCTCGCGCCCGGTCCACAGCCACAGCCCCTCCAGCACGGCGAGGTAGCTCGCCAGCCCGATGGAGAAGGAGGGAAAAATGAAGTGGAAGGAAACGGTGAAGGCGAACTGGAAGCGCGCCAGCAGCAGCGCGTCGAACGGGTCGAACATTCTACTTGTCCTTGGGGGCGTCGCGGCCGCTCTTCCTCGAACCCGGCACGACGAAGAGACGGTCCTTCATCTCCAGGATCTTCTGCACCTTCGAGCCGAGCGTCAGGAGCTGCACGAGGCGTTCGGTATCGAGCCGCTGCACGTCGGCGTACCAGCCGGTGAGAAGCTCGAAGAGGTCGTGCATCTCGCGCATGCGCTCCTGGGCATGGCGCTCCTCAACGCTGGCGGGCTCCTGCATGAGCACCTCGCGCAGGAGGGTCATGGTCGGGTCGATCTCGCGCTTCTTGCGCTCTTCGACCAGTGTGCGGACGATCTGCCAAATGTCGTCGGGTGTGGCGAAATAATCGCGCCGGTCGCCGGGCTTGTGCTGCAACCGCACGAGATTCCAGGCCTGAAGTTCCTTCAACCCCATGCTGACGTTGGAGCGGGAGACGCCAAGCCGCTCGACGATGTCCTCGGCGTTCAGCGGCTCCTTGGAGAGATACAGCAGGGCATAGATCTGGCCGACGGTGCGGTTGATGCCCCAGCGGGAGCCCATCTCGCCGAAGTGGAGCACGAAGGTCTGGACGAGGGGAGGGAGGTTCACGGGATGTCCTGAAATTTCAGAATTTTCTGAAATATGTGATTACCGTTCATCCAAGTCAAGTCCCGCGCCGATGCCGCGATTCCTGGGCCGAGGCCGGAACTAGGCGCCGCCCTTGACGTTACTTTATATCTATCTAAATTAGTAATAACTAATATGAATGGTGATGCGGAGCGATCGAATGGATCTCGAAGCCCTCGAACGGCAGGCCACCGAGGTGGCGGACATCCTGCGCACGCTCGCCAACGAGCGGCGCCTGATGATCCTGTGCAAGCTGGTGGAATGGCGTGAGGGAAACGTCACCACCCTGGCCGAGGCGGTGGGCCTGTCGCAGTCCGCCCTGTCGCAACACCTCGCAAAGATGCGGGACGAAGGGATCGTCACGACCCGGCGCGAGAGCCAGACGATCTGGTACCGCGTCGCCGATCCGCGCATCGAGCGGCTCTTCGCAACCCTCTACGAACTGTATTGCAAGCAGGCCTAGACCGACAGGTCCGCCTGATCGGAGGTTGTCATGGAAACCTTCACCCCCATTGCCGCCCTTGTCGGCGGTTCCCTGATCGGTGCGTCCGCGGCCCTGTTCCTGGTGCTCAACGGACGCATCGCCGGCATCAGCGGCATCCTCGGCGGCCTGCTGCACCCGGACCGGCGCGAGATCGGCTGGCGCATGGCCTTCCTGGTCGGATTGCTGATCGCGCCACTGGCCTATCGCGCCTTGGGCGGCACCCTGCCGACCGTTGCCATCGACGGGCCCTTCGGCCTTGTCGTCGTTGCCGGCTTGCTCGTCGGCTTCGGCTCACGCCTCGGGGCGGGCTGCACGAGCGGCCACGGCGTCTGCGGCGTCGGACGCGGCTCGCTGCGCTCCATCGCGGCCACCCTCGTCTTCATGGCGACCGCCGTCCTCACCGTCCTCCTGACCCGTCACGTCCTGGGACCGTAAGCCATGCCATTGATTGCTTCCGCCTTCGCGTCCGGTCTGCTGTTCGGGCTTGGGCTGATCGTCTCGCAGATGGTGAACCCGGCCAAGGTGCTCGGCTTCCTCGACGTCCTCGGCAACTGGGATCCGAGCCTTGCCTTGGTGATGGGTGGCGCGGTCGCAGTGTCGGCCGTCGGTACCCTGATCGCCAGGGGGCGCGGGCTTCCCGTCCTGGCCCGGCGGCTCGAGATCCCGACCCGTCGCGACCTCGACCGACGCCTGATCGGCGGGTCGGCCCTGTTCGGCATCGGTTGGGGCCTCGTCGGCCTGTGCCCCGGTCCGGCCCTCACCGCGCTCGCCTTCGGTCCCTGGCAGGTTCCCGTGTTCGTCGCGGCCATGCTCGCCGGCATGGCCCTGTTCCGGATCGTGACGTCCGACTGGCCGCAGGCCAGCTTCCGGCGCGGCCCGGCGGGAGTGACGGACGATGCCTGATCTCGTGACGGGCGCGCTCGCCATGGGGTCGGCGTCCCGGTTCATGCCGATGCCGTTGTCCTCGATCGTCAGGCGGCGGTTCTCGGCATCGATCAGCAGCGTGATCCGGGTCTTGGGATCATCGCCGAGCAGGGCAGGGTGGGAGATCGCCTCGTAGCGCAGCTTCTCGCAGGCATCGGCCTCGAAGGTATGGCTCTCAGGGGCGGGCGTGGTGTCAGCAGTCGTCGTGGCGTGAGATGAACCTTGTTGCTCCGGCGGGCGATGAGACGGCTGCGGACGGTCAAGATTTCAAGCCTGAACGCCTCGGGCGAGGCCGGCTGTGCAGAAATCTGGCAGGTGCCGCTGAGAGCATTTTTCGGTGAAGTGGATCCGGTTCACCGCTAAAAAATGCGGCTCGACAAAGAAGAGAGCTGATTCCACGTGAGTGGAAACAGGTCTAGCGTGCCGACCGGAACCGCTCGAAGGCGGTGATCCTCTGGCTGAAGGGCTCGACCTCGCGCCGGTAAACCTCCCGTCGGAGAAACGCGAGTTCGGCTTCAAAGGCCTCCTCGTCGACCTCCGCCCACCAAGCCTTCGGTCGGCCATCGGTGCCATCGTTCCAGCGGTACTTGCGCGCCTTCAGCACATCCTTCATGTCGAACGGACTGCCCTCGGCCCAGATGCGCACGAGCGCTTTTCGCGCGGAGGTCAGCAGATGGCCGAAGGCGAACCCGGCCCCGGAGGGGAGGGGGGAGGCCAGCACCTCGAGCAGGGCATGGCAATCCTCGACCGCCCGGTGGCCCTGGTGGAACCAGCCGCACTGGGTCAGGAGGTACCCGAGCTTCGATCCCTCAAAGCCGAACCCGCTCCAGGCGATTTCGGAATGGGAGCAAGCCCACGCCTTGAGCTGGAAGTCCTTGGACAGGCGCTCACAGAAGGGCCGGTCAAAGCGAGCGTTATGCGCGATGACCAACTCCGCCGGCGCGATGAACCTCTCAACGGCCTCGAGATCGAGCACCTGGCCGGCGACCATGTCAGGCGTGATCCCGGTCAGGCGAGTGATTTCAGGACTGATCGGTACGCCAGGCTCACGCAGGGCATTGAACGTTCCGATCACATCACCGATCCGGCCTTCCTCATCATAGGTGAAGGCAACCATGCCGAGTTCGATGACCTCGTCTCGCGTGTGATCCAGACCTGTGGTTTCGGTGTCCAGGATGACGGCGATCTTCTCGCCGTGGAAAGAGGTGCGGGACACGACGATGGGGCGCGGTGTCAATCGGCGCAGAACGCGGTAGTCGCCTGTGGCCTCCAGCATCCGCGCGGCGGTCTCATGGTCGGGAGCCTTGAAGGACTCGCTGCGTTGTCTGGCCTTGATGACAATCTGATCGACGGGACTCGTCTCGATCGGACCCGTCGGTGCATCGTAGTCCAAGAATAGGTCAGCCTGGCCTCGCATTCCCACACCTTCTGCCCGCCAACAGGACAGGCCCGCGCGTCGGGCCCGGCGGGGCAGACTAGCGGGTGCGAGTCGCCAGATCGTTAATGCACAAGGCAGGCGGGAGGCAGTACAAACTGTGGAGTGGTTGGTCTGCCTCGATCGTGGGGGCAGATCTGTTGTACAAAGTTACAGCGGGAGTGCTTTGTACCCAGTCCGGATTTGCAAACTGACCCTTGTTTTCTGAAGCGCCTCATACGATTTCACGTGGTCATAATGGTGAGCCTGGACCATGACCATTCATTTTGCCTTCGACAACACCTACGCGCGCCTGCCTGATCGGTTCTTTGCGCGCATAGAACCCGAAGCCGTCAGAGCTCCGAGGCTCATCCGGCTGAACCGGGATCTCGCATTACGCCTCGGCCTCGACCCTGATCACCTCTCCAGCCCTGATGGAGTCGCGCTGTTGTCCGGCAACCGCGTTCCGGATGCGGCCGAGCCCATCGCGATGGCCTATGCCGGGCACCAGTTTGGGCAATTCGTGCCGCAGCTCGGCGATGGCCGTGCCATCCTCCTCGGTGAAGTGGTCGACCAAAATGGCATCCGTCGGGACATTCAGCTCAAAGGCTCAGGTCCGACACCCTTCTCGCGCCGCGGTGATGGTCGGGCGGCACTGGGACCTGTCCTGCGGGAATATCTCCTCAGCGAGGCAATGGCGGCGCTCGGCCTGCCGACAACGCGTGCGCTCGCCGCGGTGTTGACCGGAGAGACCGTTGTCCGGGAGACGCCACTTCCCGGTGCGGTTCTCACCCGGGTAGCATCGAGCCATATTCGGGTCGGCACGTTCCAGTTCTTTGCAGCCCGGCAGGATACGGAAGGGCTACGCCTTCTCGCCGACTACGTCATCGGCCGACACTACCCGCACGCTGCCGAAAGCGATCGTCCCTACCGGGCGTTCCTCGACCAGGTGATCGCCGCCCAGGCAGACCTTATTGCCCGTTGGCTGCACATCGGCTTCATCCATGGAGTCATGAACACCGACAACATGTCCATCGCCGGCGAGACGATTGATTACGGGCCATGCGCCTTCATGGATGCCTACGATCCGGCGACAGTCTTCAGCTCCATCGACCGGCAGGGCCGCTACGCCTATGGCAACCAGCCGCGCATCGGCCTCTGGAATTTGACGCGGCTTGCCGAGACGCTTCTGCCGCTCCTTTCTGAGGACGAGGAGAAGGCCGTGGCTGAAGCGAGCGAGGCGCTCGAAGCTTTCGCGGGCAAGTTCGAGGCGGCCTATCACGCAGGGCTCAGGCGCAAGCTCGGGCTGCTGACGGAGCGCGAGGAGGACCCGACGCTTGCCGGTGATCTCCTGAAGGTCATGGCCGAGAACCAGGCTGACTTCACCCTGACCTTCCGGCGGCTGAGCGATGCTGCCGCTGGTCCTGAGGGAGACGAGGCCGTCCGAAACCTCTTCATCAATCCGCTTGCTTATGATGCTTGGGCCACCCGCTGGCGCGAGCGGTTGAGCCTTGAACCGCAAGGTGGTGTCAGGCGCCAAGCTGCCATGCGCGCAGTTAATCCAGCCTTTATCCCGCGCAATCATCGCGTGGAGGCGATGATTCAAGCTGCCGTGGAGCAGGGCGACTTTGCTCCGTTCGAGGAGCTTCTGATGGTCCTCTCGCGTCCCTATGAGGACCAGCCAGCTTTCGCCTCCTATTCCGAACCACCGGAACCACACCAGCGCGTCTATCGGACATTCTGCGGAACGTAACGCCAGACGGCCGCTGGACATCGAAATCTCTCCGCGGCTTGTGCCTCCGCCCAGTGACCATTCTGCATACTGGACGGAGGAACGGCGGGATGCGTGAGAATTCAGCTGACCGGGGCAGCCAAATGCCGGACCATATGTTGGCGTGCTTCGTCGTCCACCTCAGATTTGAAGCTGTGCTTCTCCTTCAACGCGGAAGCGGCCTGAGCGGCCGGGCGAGCGCTGATCTCGTCAAAGAGACGTTTGAGGTTCGGGAAGCCCCCGTTGGTGGTAGGCTTCCTCCCCCTGGAGCTGAACCTAGCGCATCGGGATTTCGCGCTGATCGCAGTTGCTCCCCTTCATCATCAGTCATCGGTGGCGCAATATGCGGCTCTCCTGAGTGGATGTATGCGAGCATCGGAATGGTCTAGCTTATTTTATCTGCAGTATTGCGTATGGTGTTGGAACACCACACCTCGGACGCGTCGTGACAAAGGAAATTTGACCTGTCGATCAGTGGCCAGCTAACCATTCCCGCAGTTTCGTCCAGCGCCTCTTCATCTGCCCGCCTCTCACTGCAATCCCAACTGCTTTCTTCTGGCCCACCAGAACGACCAACCGCTTGCCGCGGGTGACGCCCGTGTATAGCAGGTTGCGCGCCAGCATCGCGAAGTGCTGTGTTACGACCGGGATGATGACGGCGGGATATTCCGACCCCTGCGACTTGTGAATGGTGGTCGCATAAGCGGGGACGAGGGTGTCGAGCTCGCCAAACGGGTATGATACCTCCCGGCCATCAAAGGAAGCAATCAGCGCCCCTTCCTCATCGTCGATCCTGACGACCGTACCGAGATCGCCGTTGAACACCTCCCGGTCGTAGTCGTTCTGGGTTTCCATCACCCGGTCACCGGGTGAGAAGCGCCAGCCAAACCGCTCCACCTTCGCGGGCGGATTGGGATTGAGCACCTCCTGGAGCTGGATGTTGAGGTTACGGGCACCCAGCACCCCCCGGTTCATGGGGCAGAGCACCTGAATGTCCTTCATGGGATCGAGCCCGAAGCGATGTGGAATGCGGTCCTTGATCATCTGGATGATCTTCGGCACCCCTTCCTCGGGATCGTTGATTTCCACGAAGTAGAAGTCGCTCTCTTCGCCCGCCCTGGGAGGCTCGGGCATCTGGCCCCTGTTAATGCGATGGGCGTTCACCACGATCCGGCTTTCTGCCGCCTGCCGGAACACCTCGGTCAGACGCGCCACTGGAATGCGCTCTGAGGCAATGATATCGGCCAGTACCTGTCCCGAGCCGACCGACGGCAACTGATCGACATCGCCCACCAGCAGCAGACCCGTCTGCGCTGGAATGGCCTTGGTGAGGGCGTTCATCAGCGGCACATCCACCATGGAGGTCTCGTCCACAACCAGCAGATCGCAGTCGAGCGGGTTCTCCTCATTGCGTGAGAAGCCCCCGTGCTTAGGATCGATCTCCAGGAGCCGGTGGATGGTCTTGGCTTCCAGCCCGGTCTGCTCGGTCATACGCTTGGCCGCCCGTCCTGTCGGCGCCGCCAGCGCCACCCTAACACGCTTGGCGACCAGCAAGCGCAGGATGGTGTCGAGCAAGGTCGTCTTGCCGACACCGGGACCGCCGGTCACCACCGCGACCTTGGCGCCGAGCACCCGCTTCAGTGCCTCACGCTGCGAGGCGGCCAGGGATTTGCCCGTGCGGCCCTCGACCCAGGGAATGGCCTTGTCGAGGTCGATCTCGGGCCAAGGCGCTGGACCAGACGCTCGCTCGATCAAACGAGAGGCAATCGCCTGCTCGGCCAAGTACAGCCCTTTCAGGAAGAGGCAGGTCTCCTCACCGATGGTGTCCGAGACGATCTCGCCCTTGGACAGTTCCTCGACGATGGCGCTACGAATCAGGGTCTCATCCACTTCAAGGAGTTGCTCGGCCAGCCGGGTGAGAGCCTCGACCGGCAATGCGCAGTGCCCCTCATCCGTCGCCGTCTGGAGCGCGAACGCGATACCGGCCCGGATGCGCTGAGGGGCTGTCTTCTCCATTCCGAGCTTGGCCGCGATGGCATCCGCTGTCCGGAAGCCGATGCCGCGCACATCCTTCGCCAACCGGTACGGGTCCTCGGTCATGACCTGAATGGCCTCATAGCCGTAGGTCTTGAAGATGCGGACCGCCCGGGCTGTACCGACCCCGTGCGCATGAAGGAAGATCATGATCTCCCGCACGGCCTTCTGTTCGGCCCAGCCCGCCACGATGCGGGAGGCCCGCATCGGGCCGATGCCGGGCACCTCGGTCAGGCGCTCGGGGGCGGCCTCAATGATCTCGAAGGTGTCCACGCCAAAGGCTGCCACGATCCGCTTGGCCATGGCGGGTCCGATGCCTCGCATCTGACCCGAGGCCAGATACTTCTCGATGCCCTCTGCTCCGGTGGGCGGGGTGGTCTTCAGAACCTCGGCCCTGAACTGGAGCCCGTGCGTGCGGTCGCTGATCCAGAGCCCACTGGCTGTGACCCACTCCCCGGCTGACGCCGCCGGGGTGTGGCCCACAACTGTCACAAGGTCACGCTTGCCACGCGTATAAACTTTCAGGACAGCGAAGCCGTTCTCGGCATTGTGGAAGGTGATGCGCTCCACCGAACCCGCGAGTGTCTCGAGGGCAGGCCTCCGATCAGTTTGTGAGGGGCGCATCATTTGGTTCATGGTGCCTGCCAGGGAAGGTTCCTGGGCTCTCCGATTGTATCGTTGGATGGCACCACTGACGAGGATGCCAACCCTATATTGCCACCGGATGTTCTCGGTTTGTTTCAAGGCTTTTTTGCGGCGACTCGGCTTGACACGACCGTGCGCAAGAGCAATTCGCGGGTCCGGTTGTGATGCTAAGCTTGCAAACGTCAATCCCGAGCATTCGCAGAGTTCTGCTCGGTTTCCACGGCCGACAGGAATGTGGTCGATCATCGGTTAGCAAAGCGATACTCAGGGGATGGGTGCGGATTTGGAGGTGAAGATGGACAATGGATCGGAGCGGGGCGAGCGACCCTTGGCAATCTCCGATACCGAACGCCTGCGCCGGATCGGGCAAGATCTCCGTTCTATTGATGCCGAGGTGATCAGGCAGCCTCTTCCAGAGCGCATTCAGGCCACTTTCGCGCTCATCGATCGGGAGCAGAGACTCCCTGAACCTTTGCCTCGTTCGCCGACACACTGAAGCGCGGCGCTGTTCGCAAGACCAACTTGCCCGTGGTTTCGCCTGACTCCAGAACTCGGTGAGCTTGAGCCACATTATCCAATGCAAAAGAACGAACCTTTGGCACCCGAATGTCCCCTGCTTCCAACCAGGCGGTGAGATCGTTCACAGCCGCGTGCAACAGGTCGGCCCGCGGAAAGAGGAACGACAAATTGAACGCCACGACACCTTTGTTCTCGCTTGTCATCGACAAAGGATTGAAGCGCGGCATCCTCAGCATTCCAAGGGCCGCCTTGAGGTAGTTGATGCGCCCACTCGTTTTAGGCAACAAACTATGAAAGCCATAGACCAACAGCTTGCCTGTGGGCTTGAGATGCGCATAGCTTTGAGCCAAGGTCTCAGGACCGTTCGCATCAAAGATCAAGTCGTAGCCATCAGGGCAGAGGCGCTTTGTCTCATCCCAAAGCGACTGGGTGGATTTGTCGATCACGGCGTCCGCGCCGAGCCGTCGCACATACTCGACCTTGTGACTCCTTCCCACCACGCCGGTTACGTGCAGATTGTGCAACTTGCAGAGTTGGATGAGCGCCGAGCCCACTCCGCCGCCGGCCGAATGCACGAGCACCCTCATGCCGGGCCGGATCACCACATTCTGGAGCAAGCCATGATACGCGGTCAGGTGTACGGCCAGGAAACCAGCGGCCGCCTCAAAGTCCAGAGCCTGAGGCTTAAGCCACACCAGATCTGCTGGGGCACAGACGTGCGTGGAATAGCCGTTGAAGAAAGTGACTCCAAACACCGGGTCGCCGGGCTTCACATGCTCGACCTCACGGCCAACGTCTTCCACCCAGCCTGAATATTCGAATCCGGGCGTGATCGGCCAGCCCACAAACCGACGCGCGGACTCGTACACGCCCCAACGAACACAAATGTCAGCATAGTTCACCCCCACTGCCTCGGTGCGGATCAAAACCTGTCCCTCGCCAGGTTTGGGCACGGGATGAGTTTCGAGCTTCAGCTGCTCGTATCCGCCGGCTTTGCGAATAACCACTTTACGCATGGATCCTGAAGTTATCGCCGTTCCGCCTCCAGCCTCGACCTGAAACGTCTGCGCTGTCACTGAAGTCCCCTCTTATGGGCGGCGGCGTAGGGCCCCGACAATCGGCCCCATGGGCATGAGCGTGTCCATGCGCTCCAATGAAGGGGCATAGAGGCTGGAGACACTTCCATCCAAGAACAGAGCATTGGGACAACCTAGCTCGTCCCGGAACAAGCGAGCGAATGTGCTGAACGTGACTGGGTCTTCTGAAATCGCGAACACGACGGTGTCCTGGCCTTTCACGCCAACGCCATTCCGGATCTTGCGGGAGGTGCTTTGTTCTGAAAACTGAGGGTGGATCTTCCCGTCGATGACGAGCATCGGGCCCGATTGCGTCGCGAAATCGGGCCTGATTTTCCCCTTCAGATAGGCTCCGGTCTCAAGCACGCCGGCCTGACGGCCTTTGACATAGAAGATGCCGTTGGGCTTGAGGTGGAAGTTCCCAGGGCCGTTCCTTGTGTTGGCCGCCTTCAACTCCTTTCTATTCTCAACGTAAAGCCCTACGGGCGAGCGGTCCTCATGGTACATGCCTGCATTCATCGCGACAGCAAGGCGTGAACCCTCCGGCGTTCCTCTCAACCGATCGAACGAGCCAAGAACCTCCCCGTCCGGCCCACGCCAGAACAGTCTCACCTCGTATCGTTGCAGATGCATCGTGCAGACCACGAAGGTGCTGTCAGCATATTGGACTGGCCGACACGGATCGCTAGCGGCCTGAGCCACGGTTCGTCCGGCAGGCAGACCAAGAGACATGAGGGTCCCGGACACCAGGATGATTGCCCGGGAGAGCGAGCGGCCGAGAGTGGAGCTGATAGATGTCATTTGCAGCTTAGGTCCTTTCAGCGGGCGAGATACCGTTCCCGCAGGTGAGTGCGGAACACATCCGCCGAGAGCGGTCGTCCGGTTGCACCCATCAGAAGCTCATCGGTCGTCACCAAACTGCCCTTGGAATGGACATTTGAACGCAGCCATCCGCGAAGGGGTCCGAAATCCCCAGAGGTCAGCCCAGGAAGAATGCTGGAATCCGCATGGCAGGCAGCTTCGAAGAGTTGGGCTGCCGTCATGGCGCCAAGCGTGTAGGTCGGAAAGTAGCCCCACGCGCCACCTGGCCAGTGGATGTCCTGCAGGCAGCCCAGGCTGTCGTTGGGGACGCTCAGGCCGAGAAGTTTCTTGATCTCCTCGTTGAACGCCAAGGGCAGGTCGTCGATCTGAAGAACGCCGGCAATGAGCGCCTTCTCGAGTTTGTAGCGAACCAGGATGTGGGCCGGATAGGTGATCTCGTCGGCATCCACGCGGATGAAGCCCGGCTCCACTCTGGTTAGGATTCGGTGGAGGTTCTCCGGGCTCCAGGCTAGCCCCTCGCCCTGGAAAGTCTCCCGTACGAGAGGAGCAAGATAGGTGACGAACTCCCAGCTCCGGCAGGCCTGCATCTCGATGAGCAGCGACTGGCTCTCGTGCAGGCTCATGCCGCGCGCAAGCCCGACCGGCTGGCGCTGCCAGTCCTCGGGGCGGCCCTGCTCATAGAGCGCATGACCGGTCTCATGGAGCACTCCCATGAGCGTGCTCATGAAGTTCGCCTCGTCGTACCGGGTGGTAATCCGGACATCACCCGCGGATCCACCGCAGAAGGGATGCAGGCTCACATCGAGCCGCCCCCGGTTGAAATCGAACCCGACGGCCTGCATCAACTGCTCGCCGATGCGTCGCTGATAGTCGACAGGGAAGGGGCCGTTGAGCGGCTGAATGGCAGGAAAGCCCTTCTGGCGCTCCTGTGCCTCCTGGATCAGGTCCGGCAGTTCGGCGCCGAGTTCGGCGAACAGGGGGTCAATGGCGGCTTGGCGGAGACCCGGGTCGTAACTATCGAGGAGAGCATCGTAGGGGGAAAGGCCCAACGCCTCGCCCTTGGCTTGGCCGATCTGCCGCTGGAGGGCGAGGACCTCGGACAGGTGCGGCAGAAGCAGGGCGAAATCGCCATTCTGCCGGGCTTCGCGCCACACCAATTCCGCCCGGGATACAGCCCTGGAGCTGGCCTCGACGAGATCGGCCGGAACTGCAGCCGCATGGAAGTAGACCCGCCGCATCTCGCGTAAGTTGGCGCGTTGCCAATCGTCGAGCTGATCGCTGTCTTGGCCCGCTTGGTCCAGGAGGTCGCCTGTATCGGGTGCGGTGAGAAGCTCATGAGCGATGCCCTTGAGCGTCGCGAGTTGGTTGGAGCGACTATCGGCGGCGCCCTCCGGCATCAGGGTCTCGGCATCCCATTGCAGAATGCCGACCGCATCCTCGATCGAGCTGATGCGGGCAAAGCGATCTTCCAGCGTCTTGTAGGTTTCCATGTGGGCGTGAACCCCGTCCTTGGGTTGAGGTGTGAACCCGCAGCCGTTCCCGATGATGCGTCGGTTGCATTTGAGCCTGCCTCTGAGGCCCTGTCCTGGCCTTATCCCGGGTGCTTGTGGATCGGGTCGACCCAGTACACCTCCTCCGGCTGTTCCACCGGATCCACATCGGTGATGTTCACGACAACGGCTTCGTTGTCGCTGCGCACCAGAACGCATTCGAGGGGCTCATCCGGGCTGGCGTTGATCTCCTGATGGGGCACGAAGGGTGGCACATAGATGAAATCCCCTGGTCCGGCTTCTGCAACGAACTCCAGCCGCTCGCCCCAGCGCATGCGAGCCTTGCCCCGCACCACATAGATGACGCTCTCCAATTCGCCGTGGTGGTGCACCCCGGTTTTGGCATTCGGCTGGATCGAAACCGTGCCCGCCCAGATCTTCTGCGCGCCCACCCGGGCGTGATTGATGGCAGCTTGGCGCAACATGCCTGGGGTCTGGGCCGTGTTCGGATCGAGGCGGTCGCCCTTGATCACCTGGACGCCGTGGTGCTTCCAGTGCTCGTGCGGATCGTGGACGTTGTCGTGGCTGTGATCTGTCATGGCGCTCTCCGCGACGGTATGGCATTTTGTCCTAGCCCCAGATCACGAGCGAGGAGACCGAGGATAAGACGGCGGGTTCAGGCCTCCGGTGTGATGTCATTCGCAAGAAGGCTCCGACTGCAGCAGCGCCTCGGCTCGACGAGTGAACCCTGGACCCCTATTTTAATGGGATGGCCGCTCCAGTGTTCCCCTCCAGCCGCTCCTTGCGTGAGCGGGTTGGTGCCTTCCGTCACCTTCCGTCTCTGTTCCGCCTGGTCTGGCAGGCCAGTCCTGCTCTTACAACGGCAAGTCTCGGGCTGCGACTGACGCGGTCAGTCCTGCCCATTATGGTACTTTTTGTCGGTAAGCTCATCATCGATGAGGTTGTCGCCCAGACACAAATCCCCTCACCAGGGGGAGGCTTTAGCGATTGGTTCGGGAGCGGCCGACTTGATGCTCTCGGCGGGCTGCTCGTTTTGGAGCTGGTCCTCGCAATTGTGGCCGATCTTCTGGGGCGAGCCAGCTCCCTCGTCGACAGCCTCCTGTCCGAGCGCTACAGCAACTTTGCCAGCGTGCGCCTGATGGAGCACGCGACCACGCTGGACCTCGAGCAGTTCGAGAGCAGTGATCAGCAGGACCGATTGGAGCGGGCTCGCCGTCAGGTCACCGGGAGAACCACCCTCCTGACCCAGATCTTCGGCCAGGTCCAGGACGTGCTCACGGTCCTGTCGCTCGCTGCCGGCCTGCTCGCCTATGCGCCTTGGCTCATCGTCCTGATCATCCTTGCGCTTTTGCCAGCCTTCGTCGGCGAGGTGCATTTCAACGCTCAGGGCTATCGGCTCAACTACTTCCGCACGCCGGAACGACGCCAACTCGATTACATCCGCTACCTGGGTTCAAGCGTCGAGACTGCGAAGGAAATCAAGCTCTTTGGTCTCAACTTTTTCCTGGTCGACCGATTTAGAGCCTTCGCGGACCGGATGTACGCGGACAACCAGCGGCTTGCGATCCGCAGGGCCGCGTGGGGCACGCTCTTTGCCGCACTTGCGTCCTGCGCCTATTACCTGGCCTACGCTCTGATCGTGTGGCGAACCGTCCGGGGCGACTTCAGCATCGGTGACCTGACGTTCCTGTCCGGCTCGTTCCTGCGCCTGCGAGGGCTGCTTGAAGGATTGCTTCTTGGCTTTTCCCAGATCGCCGGGCAGGCGCTGTACCTGGAGGATCTGTTTTCCTTCTTCGATGTTCGTCCAAGCATCACGTCACCGCCAACTCCTCGACCATTCCCGCAGCCGCTGGTGTCGGGGGTCGTGTTCGAAAATGTGGGCTTCCGGTATCCAGAGTCCGATCGCTGGGCGGTCCGGCACCTGAGCTTAACGTTGACGGCCGGTGAGGTTGTGGCTCTGGTGGGGGAGAACGGGGCCGGCAAGACCACGGTCGTGAAGCTCCTTGCCCGGCTCTACGATCCGACAGAGGGACGGATCCTTCTCAATGGCCATGACCTGCGTGAATATGATCTGGCCGACCTGCGACGCCACATCGGCGTCATCTTTCAGGACTTTGTGCGGTTTCACTTCACGGCGGGTGAGAACATCGGAGCAGGCCGCATTGAGGCCACCGATGATCGCAGTCGGATTCAGCAGGCGGCCGAGCGCAGTCTCGCCGACCGCATTATCCGACGCCTGCCTCAGGGCTATGACCAGCCGCTTGGCAAGCGGTTCCACCAGGGGGCGGACCTCTCCGGGGGCGAATGGCAGAAGATCGCTATCGCGCGGGCTTACATGCGGGATGCGGAGGTGCTCATCCTGGACGAGCCAACCGCCGCACTCGACGCCCGCTCCGAATATGAGGTTTTCCAGCGGTTTCGGGATCTTAGCGCGGGCAGAACCGCCATTCTCATCTCGCACCGCTTCTCGACCGTCCGGATGGCCGACCGCATCCTCGTTTTCGAGAATGGGCAGGTTGCGGAGGCTGGCTCCCACGAAGAGCTCGTTGCATCAGGCGGGCGCTACGCCGAGCTCTTCGAGTTGCAGGCGTCTGGTTATCGATGAAGGGATCATGGCACCATGAGATCTGGCTGGCCTCACGTGTAATTTTGCGCAGGCGCCGCCCTGAACCCTGTCGCCGCATCTCTGGTTGGCGACCGCCGCGCTGACGCCGCATCGTCTGCTGTAGATGCTCGACCGGGAGCAGGCGATCATGCCGCGTCGAGAGCAATCAGCCCAGGGATGCTTCGATCCGTGCCAATCCCTCCTTCGTCAGCGGTTCAATCCTGAGAAGATTGTGCCCTCCACATGAAGCCCGCTTTGAAAGGATGAGACGCACACAGCCAGTGTCCTGGAGCGGGGGGAAATAGAGGCCGTCTGACCCTCCTGCCAGGAAGCAGCGCAACCCGGCGTAGAGGCTTTCCTCGTATCCTTTGATCGCGCGGCGGATCGCCGGGTGGATGACAAGCGTCACCTGCTTGCTCTCACAGACCTCTTCAACGGCTTCGAAACTCAACACGACTGAGCCTCCGAACGGCCAAGCAGCCTATGGGGTCAACGTCGCTCTCGAGGATCCTGTTCTCTCCAGGTTCACCGATCCATAAGGGATGGCTTGCAGCCCTCCCGACCGCGTGATTATCCTCGGTTCAGCACTCTGATGCGTCGAGTGCTCATATTGCTGACCGGCGCAGACGAGTGCCCCATTTAAGGAGCAACATGAGGAGGCGCCCATGACATTCCGTCCGCTGCACGACCGAGTCCTCCTCCGCCGCATCGAAGCCGAGGAAAAGACGGCCGGCGGCATCATCATTCCGGATGCAGCTAAGGAAAAGCCGCAGGAAGGCGAAGTCATTGCCGTCGGCCCCGGCGCCCGTGACGAGAGCGGCAAGGTTGCTGCCCTCGACGTGAAGGCCGGCGACCGCGTCCTGTTCGGCAAGTGGCCCGGCACCGAGATGCGGATCGACGGTCAGGATCTCCTGATCATGACGGAATCCGACATCAGGGGCGTCATTGAGGGAGCCGCTGCATCCCAGAAGGCCGCCTGAGCGGCCCACATGACCGTCATCAGAAGGAGGAAATACGATGGCTGCCAAAGACGTTAAGTTCTCCTCCGACGCCCGCGACAAGATGCTCCGTGGTGTCGACATCCTCGCCGATGCCGTGAAGGTCACGCTGGGTCCGAAGGGCCGCAACGTGGTGATCGAGAAGTCCTTCGGGGCGCCGCGCATCACCAAGGACGGCGTCACCGTCGCCAAGGAGATCGAGCTCTCCGACAAGTTCGAGAACATGGGCGCCCAGATGGTGCGCGAAGTGGCCTCGAAGACCAACGACATCGCCGGTGACGGCACCACCACGGCGACGGTTCTGGCCCAGGCCATCGTGCGCGAGGGCGCCAAGGCGGTGGCCGCCGGCATGAACCCCATGGACCTCAAGCGCGGCATCGATCTCGCCACCGCCGAGGCCGTGAAGGACATCCAGTCCCGCGCCAAGAAGGTCGCCTCGTCCGAGGAAGTGGCCCAGGTCGGCACGATTTCCGCCAACGGCGACAAGGACATCGGCGAGATGATCGCCCATGCCATGCAGAAGGTCGGCAACGAGGGCGTGATCACGGTCGAGGAGGCCAAGTCCCTGGAGACCGAGCTCGAAGTCGTGGAAGGCATGCAGTTCGACCGCGGCTACCTCTCGCCGTACTTCATCACCAACGCCGAGAAGATGCGCGTGGAACTCGAGGATCCCTACATCCTCATCCACGAGAAGAAGCTCTCCGGCCTGCAGGCCATGCTGCCCGTGCTCGAGGCGGTGGTGCAGACCGGCAAGCCGCTCCTCATCATCGCCGAGGACGTGGAAGGCGAGGCGCTCGCCACGCTCGTGGTCAACAAGCTGCGCGGCGGCCTGAAGATCGCCGCCGTGAAGGCTCCGGGCTTCGGCGACCGCCGCAAGGCCATGCTCGAGGACATCGCCGTCCTGACGAAGGGGCAGGTCGTGTCCGAGGATCTGGGCATCAAGCTCGAGAACGTCACGCTGCCGATGCTCGGCCGCGCCAAGAAGGTGGTGATCGAGAAGGAGAA
Source organism: Microvirga yunnanensis (assembly GCF_025460875.1). Classification (NCBI taxonomy): domain Bacteria; kingdom Pseudomonadati; phylum Pseudomonadota; class Alphaproteobacteria; order Hyphomicrobiales; family Methylobacteriaceae; genus Microvirga; species Microvirga yunnanensis. The sequence goes on along the minus strand of NZ_JAMXFI010000055.1, from coordinate 27,258 downwards.
CACCACCATCGTGGACGGGGCCGGCGACCGGCGCGACATCGAGGCCCGCGTCGGACAGATCAAGGCGCAGATCGAGGAGACCACCTCGGACTACGACCGCGAGAAGCTCCAGGAGCGTCTGGCCAAGCTCGCCGGCGGCGTCGCGGTGATCCGCGTCGGCGGCGCGACCGAGGTCGAGGTGAAGGAGAAGAAGGACCGCGTCGACGATGCGATGCATGCCACGAAGGCGGCGGTCGAGGAGGGCGTCCTGCCGGGCGGCGGCGTGGCCCTGCTCCGGGCCCTCAAGGCCCTCGACGGCGTGACGCCGGCCAACGACGACCAGAAGACCGGCGTCGAGATCGTGCGCCGTGCCCTTCAGGCGCCGGCGCGCCAGATCGCCCTGAACGCGGGAGAGGACGGCTCCGTCATCGTCGGCAAGGTGGCCGAGGCGAAGGACTACGCCGCCGGCTGGAACGCCCAGACCGGTGAATACGGCGACCACTACGCGTTCGGCATCATCGATCCGGCGAAGGTCGTGCGCGTCGCGCTCGAGGATGCCGCATCCGTGGCGGGCCTCCTCATCACCACCGAGGCGATGATCGCCGAGAAGCCCAAGAAGGAAGCCGCGCCCGCCATGCCGGCCGGCGGAATGGACTTCTAGCGCATCGGACGGAAAAGTGGACCCGGTTTTTCGCCCTCGACGGTGCGCCGGCCGAGAGCGGAGCATCGGGTTGATACCCTCCCCACGTCATGGCCGGGCTTGTCCCGGCCATCCTGCGGCCTCACCCCCACCCTCCACACGTCATGGCCGGGCTTGTCCCGGCCATCCCGATGCGGTGAGGCGCGGCGCCCCTCGGAAGCGGGATCACCGGGACGAGCCCGGTGATGACGTGGAGGGTGGTGTGAGGCGGTGATGACGTGGAGGATGATCATCGCTGTGGCGTGACCTTTCCCCCGTCATGGCCCGGCCTGTCCCGGCCATCCCGATTGTCCGATGCGCTAGCGGTGCCTGATCAGAGATCCGTCCTCCGGCTCCGCCACGCTGGTTCTGATCGAGCCGGTCGTGTCCTCGGGCGGGGTCCTGCGCAGCTGGTTCACGAAAGCCGTCAGGCTGTGCATCTTCCCCGCTTCCGGAGCCAGGACGGCGAGGGCGCTGCTGTCGAACGGCTCCTCCTCGATCGTCCCATCGTTCATGATCGTCGTCTTGATGCCGGTCTGCATGTCGAAGGAGACGGATTTCACCTTCGTCTGGTGCTGCGGGATGACCGGCTCGGCAATGACGAGGGATGCCGCCACGGCTGAAGCCAGGACCGGCTTGGCCGGCGCGCGGACGACCGTGACGGCCTTCTGAGCCGGCTTGGCGTCCAGGGCCGGGCGCGCGAGCTTCTCCTGAGGTTTCTCCTGGGGCTTCTCCTGAACCTTCCTGGCCGCGTCGCCGGTGCGCTCGGAAGCGGGCGGAGACACGGCCATGTATTCCGTCGGCCCCGACAGGATCTGCTGAAGCCGCTCCTCGGTCGCCTTGGCTTCCTTCTGCGTCGCCGAGCCGAATGCCGCCGCGAGAGGGTTGCGGGCCTTTTCCGTCTCGGCCTTCGCCTTGGCGGCTTCCGCCGCCTTCGCGGCCGCGATCCGCTTTCGCGCCTCGGCCGTCTGGGCGATGTTGTTCGTGCTGTAGGAATACTGCTTCCCGTTGATCTCGTAGCGGACCAACCGGGCCTCAGCCCCGCTGAACATCATCCCGTTCGTGACGATGGTGGCTCCAAGCAAAATAAGCGTCTTCTTCATCGGCCTATAAGAGCACGTTGGCTCTTCCCCTTGCTCAGGTAAAACTCAGTGGCCGACTGTGGCGAATCTGTGGCCTGAAGCTAGTAATCCTCTGACCCGTAAGAGGTAGTTTATGTAATACTGATGCTGATACAAGTAAATGCTACAGGATTCACATAGTTTACTTTCGCACATTGTTTCCGCCGCGATGACAATGTTCATCTACTTTATATCATTGTGAGAGCTCGCGCGGAAAAACGGAGGAAATGGCTCGATTGCAACGGTTTCAGGCCCTCCGCATGCAAGCTTGGCAGGGGTGGGCTGCGCCACCATCATGCCCATCGGGCCGCGACGGGGATGGTTCGGCCGGGCCCGGTCCGTCCCGCGAAGCCACTTCCTCGGAAGATCAATGATTTGGCGGACCGGCGGACCCGCGGAACAGTCGGATCATGAAGCCGGTTGCCGGAAGGAGCCGAGTCTTTCGTCTAATTTACTCAAGGGCAACCATCGCCTGTACCCGAGCCTTCCTCACAGCGCGACATGCCCTCGAACAGGAGTAGGCACCCATGAAACGCCGCAATTTTCTCGCCACGGCCGGCGCCGGCCTCGCCGCAGGCGCCGTCGCCAAGCCCGCCATCGCCCAGTCCAGCCCGGAGATCCGCTGGCGCCTGACCTCGGGCTTCCCGAAATCCCTCGACACCATCTATGGCGGCGCGGATTTCCTGGCCAAGTACGTGTCCGAGGCGACGGACGGCAAGTTCCAGATCCAGCCGTTCTCGGCCGGTGAGATCGTCGGCACCTTCCAGGCGGCCGATGCGGTGTCCGCCGGCACGGTCGAGATGGCCCACACGGCCGCCTATTACTATGTCGGCAAGGACCCGACCTTCGCGGCCGCCGCGGCCGTGCCGTTCACGCTCAACGCCCGCCAGCTCAACGCCTGGCAGTACCATGGCGGCGGCATCGGCCTCGTGAACGAGTTCATGGCCAAGCACAACCTCTATGCTCTTCCGGGCGGCAACACCGGCACCCAGATGGGCGGCTGGTTCCGCAAGGAGATCAAGACCGTCCAGGACCTGCAGGGCCTCAAGATGCGCATCGCGGGCATCGCCGGGCAGGTGATGTCGAAGCTCGGCGTCATTCCGCAGCAGGTGGCGGGCGGCGACATCTACCCGTCCCTGGAGCGCGGCACCATCGACGCCGCCGAGTGGATCGGCCCCTATGACGACGAGAAGCTCGGCTTCCAGAAGGTCGCGCCGTTCTACTACTACCCGGGCTTCTGGGAGGGTGGTCTGACGCTCCACTTCCTGTTCAACAAGGGCAAGTGGGAATCGCTGCCGAAGAACTACCAGGCGATCCTCCAGGCGGGCTGCATGGCGGCCAACATGGACATGCTGGCCAAGTACGACGCCAAGAACCCGGCCGCCCTGCGCAGCCTGGTGGGCGCCGGCGCCCAGCTGCGTCCGTTCTCGCCCGAGATCCTCGACGCCGCCTACAAGGCGACCAACGAGGTCTATGCGGAGATCTCCGCCCAGAACGCGGATTTCAAGAAGCTGATCGATTCGCTGCGCGCCTTCCGCAACGAGGAATATCTCTGGTTCCAGGTCGCCGAATACGCCTTCGACACCTACATGATCCGCGCCCGGACGCGCGGCTAGAGCATCGGACCCGAAAGTGGACCCGCTTTCGGGATCGGATCCGGTGCTCCGGAGCAACCCGCACGTCATCGGGAAACCCGGCGCCTCAGGCGCCGGGTTTTTCCTTTGCAGGGCAGGGGTGTCCCGGGCGGGAGGCTTTGCGGCTTGCATCCGGAGCCCGGAATGATGATCTCAGGGCGATCCTCGTTCGGCCTTGAACCGCACCAGAAAGTCTGCCCATGCCTCCTTTTTCCGTTCTCGATCTCGCGCCCGTTCCCGAAGGCTCCACGCCGTCCGACGCCCTGCGCAACAGCCTCGATCTGGCGCAGCACGCGGAAGCCTGGGGCTACAACCGCTACTGGCTCGCCGAGCACCACAACATGGTGGGCATCGCCAGCGCGGCGACCAGCGTGGTGATCGCCCATGTGGCGGGCGGCACGAAGACCATGCGGGTCGGCGCGGGCGGCATCATGCTGCCGAACCACTCGCCCCTGGTGATCGCCGAGCAGTTCGGCACCCTCGATGCCCTGTTTCCGGGGCGGATCGATCTCGGGGTCGGCCGCGCGCCCGGCACCGACCAGCGCACCTTGAGGGCTCTGCGCCGGGATCCGAGCGCGGCCGACACCTTCCCGCAGGACGTGCTCGAGCTGCAGGCGCTGCTCGGCCCCGTCCAGCCCGACCAGGCCATCCAGGCGGTGCCGGGCGCGGGCTCGAACGTGCCGGTCTGGATCCTGGGCTCGAGCCTGTTCGGCGCGCAGCTCGCGGCCATGCTGGGCCTGCCCTATGCCTTCGCGTCCCATTTCGCGCCCGGCGCCCTCATGCAGGCGCTCCAGGTCTATCGCGAGCGGTTCCAGCCTTCGGCGCAGCTCGACCGGCCCTATGCCATGGTGGGCGTGAACGTGATCGCGGCCGACACGGACGAGGAAGCGCGCCACCTCTTCACCTCGGCCCAGCAATCCTTCACCAACCTGTTCCGCGGCGCCCGCGGCAAGCTCCAGCCGCCCATCGACGATATCGAAAGCTACTGGCTGCCGCACGAGAAGGCGCAGGCCATGAACATGCTGTCCTGCTCCTTCGTCGGATCGGCCGGCACCGTGCGGGACGGGCTGCAAGGCTTCATCGCGCAGACCGGCGCCGACGAGGTGATGGTCGCGGCCGCGATCTACGACCATGCCAAGCGCCTGCGCTCCTACGAGATCCTCAGCGAGGTGCGGGAGGGGATGAGGACGGCGGCCTAGCGCACCGAACGATCGGGATGGCCGGGACAGGCCCGGCCATGACGTGGGTGTCATCACCCGCTCACACCACCCTCCACGTCATCACCGGGCTTGTCCCACTCTCCACGTCATCACCGGGCTCGTCCCGGTGATCCCGCTTCTGTAGGGCGCCGCGCTTCTCCGCATCGGGATGGCCGGGACAAGCCCGGCCATGACGTGGGAGGGTGGCAGGACCGGACCACACGCACCACGTCATCACCGGCCTTGTGCCGGTGATCCCGATTGAATGAGGCGCGGCGCTTCTCGGTATCGGGATGGCCGGCACAAGGCCGGCCATGACGTCGGAACCATGACGTCGGAGGGGTCGGTGCACGATCCGCAGCGCTCCTCAAGCCGTCGCGCCGCGTCCCTTCAGGGTCGGATCGAGGGCGTCGCGCAGGCCGTCGCCGAGAAGGTTGAGGCCGAGCACCGAGAGCGCGATGGCGATGCCGGGCGCGATGGCGAGATGCGGGGCCTGCGAGAGATAGGTCTGCGCGTCGCTGAGCATGCGGCCCCAGCTCGGATTGGGCGGGCGCACGCCGAGGCCGAGATAGCTCAGGCCCGCTTCGGTCAGGATCGCGAGGGCGAGCTGGATCGTCACCTGGACGATGAGCGCGCCCGCGATGTTCGGGATCACGTCCTCCCAGGTGATGCGCAGCGGGTGCTTGCCGATGGCGCGGGCGGCCGCGATGTAGTCGAGGGTCCAGACCTGGAGCGCGACGCCGCGCGTCACGCGGGCGAAGACCGGCACGTTGAACACGGCGATCGCCAGGATGGCGGCGAGCGGGCCCGAGCCCACGAGGGCGCCGATCATGATCGCCGAGAGCACCGCCGGGAAGGCGAAGACCACGTCGGAGACCCGCATGGCGATCTCGTCCGCGAGGCCCTTCGAGGCCGCGGCCGCGCAGCCGATGGCCGTGCCGATGGCCGCCCCCAGCAGCACCGCCGGCCACGCGATGGCGAGCGAGTTCCACGCCCCCACCATGAGCAGCGAGGCGACGTCGCGGCCGAAATGATCGGTGCCGAGAAGGCCCACCTCTCCGGGGGCCTTCAGGCGCAGGGCGACGCGCACCCGCGTCGGCACCTCCGGGGTCCAGACGAGGGAGACCAGCGCGGTGACGATCAGGAGCGCCGTGAGGATGGCGCCCACCACGAGGGCCGGGTTGAGGGGAATGCGCGCGCGGCGGCTCATGACCGGCCCCTCAGGCGCGGGTCGAGGAGGGCATAGCCGATATCGACGAGGAAGTTCACCCCGATCACGAGTCCGGAAAAGATCAGCACGATGTCCTTGATCACCACGAGGTCGCGCTGGTTGAGCGCCTGATAGGCGAGCCGTCCGAGGCCCGGCAGGTTGAACACGTTCTCGACCAGGATGGCGCCGCCGAAGAAGAACGAGAGCTGGAGGCCCAGGATCGTCGTGACGGGAATGAGCGCGTTCGGCACCACGTGGCGGCGCAGGGTCCCGCCCTTGTCGACGCCCTTGGCGCGGGCGGTGCGCACGAAGTCGGCGCCGATCACCTCGAGGGTCGCCGAGCGCGTCACGCGGGTGAGCACGGCCGCCTGGGGCAGGGCGAGCGCCACGGCCGGCAGGAGCAGCGCCTGGAAGGCGGGCCAGAGCCCCGCGCTCCAGCCGGGAAAGCCGCCGGCCGGGAACCAGCCGAGCCAGGTCGAGAAGAATAGGATGAACAGCAGGCCGATCCAGAAGTTCGGCACCGCCACGCCGAGCTGGCTGAACACCAGCACGGCGCGGTCCACCGGCCCGTCGCGCCGCGCCGCCGCCGCGACGCCGAGCGGCAGGGCGAGCGCCGTCGAGATCAGGATGGCGAGCAGGCTCAGCGGCAGCGTCACGTTCATGCGCTCGGCCACGAGGGTCGCGACCGGCATCTTGTAGGTGATCGACTGGCCCAGATCGCCGTGCAGGATGCCGCCGATCCATTCCAGGTAGCGCACGAGCGCCGGCTGATCGAGGCCGAGCTCCTGGCGCAGGGCCGCGAGCGTGTCCTCCCGGGCGGCGGTGCCCAGCATGATGGCGGCCGGATCGCCCGGCAGCACTTCCATGATGAGGAAGATCGCCAGCGACACCGCCAGCAGGGTGACGGCGAGCGAGACGAGGCGTGAGAGAGTGAGGCGCAGCATGGGTTACAGGTCCCGCTTTCCGCCCTTGGCGGGGAGGGCGATGGTGCAGGAGAAGCCGGATGCGAAACATGCCGCCCTCGTCTTGGCCGGGCTCGTCCCGGTCATGACGACTTGATGAATGCGGAGCATTTCGCATCGGGATCACCGGCACAAGGCCGGTGATGACGTCGGAGGTGTCCGGGCAGCGGTGTCGCGGGCGCCGGCGCGAAACGATGCGCCGGCCTCACTCGCTCCACGACACCTCCGTCACGTCGTTCGACGGGATCGGCGAGTTCTCCCACAGGCCCTGCACCTTGGCGTTCCAGACGCCGAGCTTCGGCAGCTGGAACAGGAAGAGCGCGGGCACGTCCTCGGCCAGGATCTTCTGCGCCTCCGCGTATTTCGCGTAGCGCGCCTTCTCGTCCGTGGTCCTGGCGGCCTCCGCCACGGCGGCTTTGAAGGTGTCGTTCTTGTAATTGAAGTAATAGGAGTCGCGGGCGAAGATGTCGATGTCGAGCGGCTCCGTGTGGGCCACGATGGTGACGTCGTAATCCTTGTTCTTGAAGACCTCCTCGATCCACTTGGCCGGGAATTCCGTCGGGACGATCTTCAGGTCGACGCCGACCTCGGCCATCATGGCGGAGAGCAGCTCCGCCGAGCGGCTGGCATAGGCCATCTGGGGCGACTTGATGGTGATCGACAGGCCGTTGCCGTAGCCCGCCTCCTTCAGGAGCGCCTTGGCCTTCTCGACGTCGTAGGGAATCACCTTCGTCGTGTCCACGAAGGCCGGATTGTTCGGCGAGAAGAAGCTGCCGATGGGCTGCCCGAAGCCGGAATAGGCGCCCTCGACCAGCGCCTTCCTGTCGACCGCATGCATGAGGGCGCGGCGCACGCGCACGTCGTCGAACGGCTTCTTGGCGTTGTTCATGCCGGCCACGATCTCGCCCTCGGTGTTGCCGGCCACCGCCTTGAAGCGCGCATCCTTCTGGAACTCCGCGAAAAGCTCCGGGGCCCCGAGATTGGGGAACGCGTCGACATCGCCCGCCTTGAGGGCCGCGACCTGGGCCTGGGCGTCGTTGATGAAGCGGAAGGTGACGCTGTCGAGCTTGGTCTTGTCCTTCTGCCAGTAATCGGCATTGCGCACGAGCTCGACCCGGTCGCCGCGCGTCCACGACTTGAACTTGAACGGCCCGGTGCCGACGGGGTTCGCGGCGTTGCCGGTGGCGGTTTCCGGCGCCACGATCACCGCGTCGCCCCAGCCGAGATAATAGAGGAAGTTGCCCGAGGTCTCCTTGAGCTTGATCACCACGGTGGCGGGATCGGGCGTCTCGATGGCGGCGATCGGCGCGAAGATCTGCTTCTGCGCATTGGTCGATTTCGGGTCGCGGGCGCGGTCGAAGGCGAATTTCACGTCGGCCGAATCGAAGGTCGAGCCGTCGTGGAACTTCACGCCCTCCTGGAGATGGAACGTATAGGTCAGCCCGTCCGGCGAGACCTCCCAGCTCTTCGCGAGCAGCGGCTGCACCTTGCCGGTCCGGTCGATGCGGACGAGGCCTTCATAGAGATTGACCCAGGTGACCTCGCGGATCGCCACGGGAGCCGCGACCGTCGGATCGAGGCCCGGGGGCTCGATGGGCATGCCGACCACCAGGGAAGTCTTGGCCGCAAAGGCCGGGATGACGCTGACGGAGAGAAGGAGAGCGGCGGTCAGAAGGCGCTTCGTCATCAGGGCTTGAACTCCATCGGGTCACGGGCCGCGACAGGTCGCGGTGGCCCCAGCTTACGCAGGACCGCGCCGGATGGAAGACGTCCATGACCGATTCTTCACTTAACTTCGCCGTGACCGGGGCTTAATCATCGGCGTGAGCAGATCCGCCGGAGCCCTCTGTCCAACGCGACTGGCGGAATGAAAGGCTTGAACAAAATGGCTCAAGAGACCGCCCGGGTGCCCACCGCGAACGGCGCCCGATACCTCCAGCAGCTCTGCAAGCACTGGAGCCACAAGCTGGACGTCCAGCTCTCCGGCAACGAGGGCATCGTCCGCTTCCCCGCCGCCGTCGCCACCATGACGGCCGATCCCGAAGGCCTGACGGTCAGCGTGGAAGCCGAGGACGACGAGACGCTCCAGCGCATGAAGGGCGTCGTCGCCTCCCATCTCGACCGGTTCGCCTTCAAGGAGGCGCCCCTGCCGTTCGCATGGGCCAAGGCGTAGAGCGTCGCGTCATGGCCGGGCCTATCCCACCCGCCACGTCATCACCGGGCTTGTCCCACCCTCCACGTCATCACCGGCCTTGTGCCGGTGATCCCGCTTCCGAGAGGCGTTGTGCTCTTCCGATCGGGATGGCCGGCACAAGGCCGGCCATGACATGGGGAGGGTGTCATCACCGGCTCATACCACCCTCCACGTCAGCACCGGCCTTGTGCCGGTGATCCCGCTTCGATAGAGCGCCGCACCTCACCGCATCGGGATGGCCGGCACAAGGCCGGCCATCCCGATGCGGAGGGTGTCAGTGAGGCCGTGCGAGGGCCGGGACAAGCCGGCCGTCGCGGGAAAGGTTGCGCCCGGTCGCCTCAGATGCAGCGTCCGCCGTCGACCTCGAGCACCACGCCGGTGATCATGCTGGCCTCGTCGGAGGCGAGATAGAGCGCCGCGTTGGCGATGTCCTGCGGGGTGGAGAAGCGGCCGAGCGGGATCGAGTTGACGAACAGCTCGCGCTTCTGGGGCGTGTCCTCGCCCATGAAGGTGGCCAGCAGCGGCGTCTCGCCGGCCACGGGAGCGAGCGCGCAGACGCGGATCTTGTTGGGGGCGAGCTCCACGGCCATGGACTTGGTCATGGTGTGCACGGCGCCCTTGGTGCTGTTGTACCAGGTCAGGCCGGGGCGGGGGCGCAGGCCCGCGGTCGAGCCCACGTTGACGATCACGCCGCCGCCCTGGTTCTGCATCAGCGGCACGGCCGCCTTGGCGAAGAGGTAGATCGACTTCACGTTGACCGCGAAGACCCGGTCGAACTCGTCCTCCTCGACCTCCAGCATCGGCCGGTTGCGGTGGCTGATGCCCGCATTGTTGACCACGATGTCGAGCTTGCCGAAGGCCGCCACGGTCTTCTCGACGGCGGCATTCACGTCGGCGGCCTTCGACACGTCGGCCGCAAGCCCGATCGCGCTGGCGCCGATCTTGTCCGCGGCCGCCTTGGCCGCCGCCTCGTTGATGTCGACGATGGCCACCTTGGCGCCCTCGCGGGCGAAGGTTTCCGCGATGCCCTGACCGAAACCGGACCCGGCGCCCGTGACCAGCGCCACCTTGCCCTCGAGGCGATTCATGGTTCTTCCCTTTCGATGTGCTTTTTCTGTCCCCGCCAGGGGAGGGTTAGGAGTGGTGAGTGAGGAGTGCCCCCCTCCGACGTCAGGGCCGGGCTTGTCCCGCTGATCCTTGGTCATCACCGGCCTTGTGCCGGTGATCCCGATGCGGAGAAGCGCGGCGCTTCACAGGATCGGGATGGCCGGCACAAGGCCGGTGATGACATGCGGAGGGACGATCGTGGCCTACCCGTGCGCGATGACCAGCGTCTTGGTCGTGGTGAACTCGATGAGCCCCTCGAAGCCCTTCTCGCGGCCGTGGCCCGAGCGGCCGAAGCCGCCGAAGGGCAGCTCGATGCCGCCGCCGGCCCCGTAGCAGTTCACGAAGACCTGGCCGGCCCGCATGGAGCGGGCGACGCGGGTCGAGCGCATGGCGTCCCGGGTCCACACGCCGGCCGCGAGGCCGTAGGGGGTGCCGTTCGCCAGCCGGATCGCCTCCGCCTCGTCGTCGAAGGGCGTCGCCACCAGGACCGGGCCGAAGACCTCCTCCTGGGACAGGATGCTCCCGTGCGGCACCGGCGCCAGGAAGGTCGGGGCCACGTAGAACCCGCCGGCGGGCGCGTCGGACGCCACCTGGCCTTCGCCGATGACGGTCAGGCCCTCGTTGCGGCCGCGCTCGAGATAGGCGAGGACGCGGCGCTGCTGGGCCTGGTTGATCATCGGGCCCAGGTCGGGCTCGCGCTCGGGGTGTCCTGCGCGCAGGCTCCGGAACCGTTCCGCCACCGCGTCGACCACGTCCTGGAAGATGCCGCGCTGGATCAGCAGGCGGCTGCCCGCCGAGCAGGTCTGGCCGCCGTTCTGGATGATCGCGTTGACGAGGACCGGCAGGGCGCGCTCGAGCTCCGCGTCGTCGAACACCACCTGGGCCGACTTGCCGCCGAGCTCGAGGGTCACGCCCACATGGTTCTGCGCCGCCGCCGTCTGGACGGCGGTGCCGGTCTCCGGGCTGCCGGTGAAGGAGAGGAAATCGATGCCGGGATGGGCCGCGAGCGCCGCGCCGGCGGTGCGGCCGAGGCCCGTCACCACGTTGAGGGCGCCGTCCGGGAAGCCGGCCTCGCGGGCCAGCGCCGACACGCGCAGGATCGTCAGCGAGGCATCCTCGGCGGGCTTCACCACGGTGGCGTTCCCGGCCGCCAGGGCGGCGCCGACCGAGCGGCCGAAGATCTGCATCGGGTAGTTCCAGGGCACGATGTGCCCGGTCACCCCGTGCGGCACCCGCTCGACGCCGATGAAATGGGTGTTGAGATAGGGGATCACGTCCCCGTGCAGCTTGTCCGCGGCGCTGCCGTAGAACTCGAAATAGCGGGCGAGCGCGATGGCGTCGGCGCGGGACTGGCGCAGGGGCTTGCCGTTGTCGCGGCTCTCCAGGAGGGCGAGTTCGTCCGCATGGGCTTCGACGGCCGCCGCGAGCTTCATGAGCAGGCGCCCGCGCTCCGTCGCGGTGAGCCTGCCCCAGGCGCCCTCGAAGGCGGAACGGGCCGCCGTCACGGCCTCGTCGATGTCCTGGGCGGTCCCGGCCGCGATCCGGGCGAGCAGCGAGCCGTCGATCGGCGAGAGCACGTCGAGGGTGAGGCCGTCCGAGGCCGGGCGCTCGCGCCCGCCGATGAGATTCTGTAACACCATGCTGGGCGCGAGGCTCGCGCCGACCTGATCGTTCATGGGTTTCGTCTCCCTAAATCATTGTGTTCATGCCCGGCACCGCGGCCAGGAGCTGGCGCGTATACGCGTCGCGCGGATGGGCGAAGAGTTGCGCGGTTTCGGCCATTTCCACAATCCGACCTTTTTGCATGACTGCCACGCGGTCGCAGATCTGGGCGGCGACCCGCAGATCGTGGGTGATGAACAGGATGGCAAGCCCGAGCTCCTCCTGCAACCCGCGGATCAGCCTGAGGATCTCCGCCTGGACCGACACGTCGAGGGCCGAGACGGCCTCGTCGGCCACCAGCACGTCGGGCTTCATGGCGAGCGCCCGGGCGATGCCGATGCGCTGGCGCTGGCCGCCGGAGAACTCGTGCGGGTAGCGCTCGGCGGCCGTCGCCGACAGGCCGACCTTGTCCAGGAGGATGCGGGCCTCGTCCAGGGCCCTGGCCGGATCCTCCCCTTGCGTGATCGGCCCCTCGGCGATGATGCGCCCGACCGTACGGCGCGGATTGAGGGACGCGAACGGGTCCTGGAACACCATCTGGATCCGGCGCCGGTGCGGGCGCAGCGCGCGCTGGGACAGGGCGCCGAAGCTGAGATCCCCGATCGCGATGGCGCCGCCATCCGGCTCGATCAGGCGCAGGACGCAGCGCCCGACCGTCGACTTGCCGGAGCCGGATTCGCCCACCAGCCCCAGGGTCTCGCCGCGGCGGATGTCGAAGCTCACCCCGTCGGCGGCCTGGACCTCGCGGCTCTTCCTCAGGAAGCCGCGCCCGCCATAGGTCTTGGTCAGGGCGTCGACCTTGAGGACGATGGGCTGGCCTTCCAGCGGCTTCGGCCCGGGGGGCGTCAGCGAAGGCACCGCCGCCAGGAGGCGCCGGGTGTAGGGGTGCTGCGGGCGGGTCAGCACCTCCTCGGCGGTTCCCTGCTCGACGAGCTCGCCCTGCTGCAGGACGGCGACCCGGTCGGCGATCTCCGCCACCACGCCGAAATCGTGGGTGATGAACAGGACCGCCGTGCCCTTCTTGCGGCGCAGGTTGTCGATGAGCTTCAGGACCTGGGCCTGGGTGGTCACGTCGAGGGCCGTGGTCGGCTCGTCCGCGATGAGGAGCTTGGGCTCGAGGGCGAGCGCCATGGCGATCATCACCCGCTGACGCTGGCCGCCGGAGAGTTCGTGCGGATAGGCCTTGGCGATCAGCCCCGGGTTCGGCAGGTTGACCTCCGCCAGGAGGTCGAGCACGCGCCGTTCGCGCTCGGCCGCGGTGAGGAGCCCGTGGGTGCGGAACGTCTCGGCGATCTGGTCCGCCACCCGCATCACCGGGTTGAGCGAGGTCATCGGCTCCTGGAACACGGTGCCGACCTCGCGGCCGCGCACGTCGCACCAGCCGGCCTCGTCGAGGGCGAGGAGATCGCGGCCGGCGAGCCGGATCGACCCGGACAGGACCCGGACGCCCGGCGGCAGGAGCCCGATGGTCGCCATGGCGGTCATCGACTTGCCGGAGCCGGATTCGCCCACGACGCAGAGGGTCTCGCCCGGATTGATGGCAAGCGACAGGTCCCTGATCGCGTGCTGCCGGTCGGCCAGGGCGGGAAGCCCCACGGAAAGGTTCTCGATCGACAGCACGGGGGAGGGGCCGCTCAACATCATGCTCCTGCTGGATGGGTCGCACCATCCTTGCCATCCCGGCCGCAACGTCAATCCGTGTCGGCCGCGCTCATGTTGAGAATGCCGCCGGGTCCGCCATATCATCCCGTTCATCCGGTGGAGCTTCCGAAACCGTGCACGACGCCGTCCCCAACCCGGTGCGAGACCGCCTGCAGGCCTGCCTCAACGCCCAGCGAGCGGCCCTGGCCGAGCGCGGGCCCGTCACGCCGGAGCGCCGGGTCGAGGGCCTCGATGCGCTCGCCACGGCCCTCGTCCGCCATGCGGAGGATTTCGCCGCGGCCGTCGCGGCGGATTTCGGGCACCGGTCCGTCCACGAGACGAAGCTCGCCGACGTCTATGCCGTCGTGGCGGCCCTGCGCCACGCGCGCAAGAACTTCCGCCGCTGGATGAGGCCGCGGCGGCGCCCGATCGACTGGATGTTCCAGCCCGGCCGGGGACGGGTCCTGTATCAGCCCCTCGGCGTGGTGGGCATCATCGGCCCCTGGAACTATCCGGTCCAGCTCACGCTCTCGCCGCTCGCCGGGGCGCTCGCGGCGGGGAACCGGGTGATGATCAAGCCGTCCGAGATCACGCCCCGCACGTCCGCGCTGCTGGAGCAGGTCGTCGGCCAGGTGTTCGACCCGGCCGAGGTCGCGGTCGTGCCAGGCGGGCCCGACGTGGCGAAAGCCTTCGCGCGGCTGAAGCTCGATCACCTGCTCTTCACCGGCTCCACGGCGGTCGGCCGCGAGGTCATGCGGGCGGCGGCCGAGAACCTGGTGCCGGTGACCCTGGAGCTGGGCGGCAAGTCGCCCGCCCTCGTGCTGGCGGATTATTCCCTCGACCGGGCGGCCGAGCGCATCGCCGTGGGCAAGCTGTTCAACGCCGGGCAGACCTGCATCGCGCCCGACTACGTGCTCGTGCCCCGCGGGAGCCAGGAGGCCTTCGTGGCGGCCTATCGCCGGGCGGTGTCGCGGCTCTATCCGACGCTCGCGGGCAATCCCGACTACACGGCCATCGTCAGCGAGCGGCATGTCGCGCGGCTGAACCGTCTCGTCGCCGACGCCCGGGCCCGCGGGGCCGGAATCCACGAGATCAATCCGGGTCGGGACTCCTTCGATGCCGCCGGGCGCAAGATCGCCCCCGTCGTCCTGACCGGCGTGCCCGACGATGCCCTCGTCATGGGCGAGGAGATCTTCGGCCCGATCCTGCCGGTGATCCCGTACGACGACGTCGAGGCCGCCTGCCGGTTCCTGGCGGCCCGGCCGCATCCGCTCGCCCTCTACCTGTTCGGCCGCGACCGGGCGCTGGTGGACCGCGTCCTCGCCCGGACGGTCTCCGGCGGCGTCGCGGTCAACGACACGCTCCTCCACTGCGTGCAGGAGGAGCTGCCCTTCGGGGGCGTGGGCGCGAGCGGCATGGGGGCCTATCACGGCGAGGCCGGGTTCAGGACCTTCAGCCATGCGCGGTCGGTGTTCCACCAAGCGCGCGTCAACGGCGCCGGCATGACGAGGCCGCCCTATGGCGGGCGCATGAACCGTCTTCTGGCCATGCTGCTGCGCTAGCCACGAGTGGAGCCTCGGACAATCGGGATGGCCGGGACAGGCCCGGCCATGACGTGGGGAGGGTGTTGTCACCGGCCCTTGCCACCTTCTCCACGTCATCACCGGGCTTGTCCCGGTGATCCCGCTTCCGAGAGGCGCCGAGCCTCACCGGATCGGGATGGCCGGCACAAGGCCGGCCATGACGTGTGGAGGGTATCATCACCCGCTCACACCACCCTCTCACGTCATCACCGGGCTCGTCCCGGTGATCTCGATTGTCTGAGGCGCCGAGCCTCACCGGATCGGGATGGCCGGCACAGGGCCGGCCATGACATGCGGAGGGTCGTGCGGACGAAAGCGGGCCGCTGACGCGGCCCTCCGGGGCCGGTCCGAACACTGCTCTCGCGCGCGTTTACGAAGGCAGCACCGGATTGATCACGAGCGCGGGATCCGCTTTCGCGTCCGACGATTTCGCAACGTGCGCGAGCGGCACGGAGATGTCGTAGGCGACGCCGCCCTCCGCGAAGTTGAGCACCATGTAGCCGCCGAGCTCGCCCTCGATGCTGCGGCGGATCAGGCGCGAGCCGAAGCCCTGGCGCTTGGGCGGCGCGACCGGCGGCCCGCCGCGCTCCGTCCAGTGGATGCGCAGCTGATCCGGGCGGTCCTCGTTCTCGACGATGGTCCAGCTCATGTCGAGATGTCCGGCATTGGTCGAGAGCGCCCCGTACTTGGCGGCGTTCGTCACCAGCTCGTGCAGCACGAGGCCCAGATTGATGGCGTAGCGCGCCGGCAGGCGGACGTCCGGACCGGTCAGGACGACCCGTTCGTCGCCCGGCTTGCGGTAGGGGGCGAGCTCCTGCTCGGCCACGTCGCGCAGCTCCGCCTCGCGCCAGGATTTGCGCGTCAGCAGGTTGTGCGTCTTCGACAGGGCCAGCAGCCGGCCCTCGAAGGCCTCCTTGAACTGCGCGGACGTCTCGGTCGTGCGCAGGGTCTGCGACGCGATCGACTGCACGGTGGTCAGCGTGTTCTTCACCCGGTGATTCAGCTCGTCCAGGAAGAACCGCTGCTGCTCCTCCGCGTGCTTCTGCTCGGTGATGTCCTGGAAGATCCCGACGAAGTAGAACGGCTTCTTCTGGATGTCGAAGAACACCCGGCCCTTGGAGTTGATCCAGCGGATGCTCCCGTCCGGGCGGCGGATGCGATACTCGTCCTGGTAGTCGCCCTGGTTCCGGACGGCCTCGCGCCATCTCTGGACGACGCGCTCGAGATCCTCGGGATGGAGGATGTCGAGCCAGTACTGCTGGTCCATGGTCTCGCTGGCGTGCGGATAGCCGAGCATGGCGGTCGCCTGGGTCGACCAGCCTCCGACGCCCTTGTTCGGATCGTACCACCAGGTGCCCATATGGCCCGCCTCGAGGGCCAGGCGCGCACGCTCCTCGCTGGCCTGAAGCGCGTGCTGCCGCTCCGCCACGTCGTCCATCAAATCGTTGAACGCCCGCGCCAGGATGCCGAACTCGCCCGACTTGCCCGGCAGGTCGATGCGGGCCTGGTAGTCGCCCTGGCGCCAGGCCCGGATGCCGTCGGTCACGAGCTCGAACGGCCGCGTGATGAAGGCGCGGCTCAGCAGGGCGGACAGGGACAGGGCCAGGATGAGCGCGGCCGCGATCAGCATGAAGCCGCGCTTCGCCGCCTGGTTGATCGACGCGAAGGCGGCCTTCGTGGACAGGCCCACCGTGATGGAGACGTCCCGCGGGGGGAGCGTGAGCGGGATGTAGCCGACGATCCGGCGAATGCCGTCGAGGCTGGTGGTCTCCGCGGTGCCCGCCTCCTTCGCCTTGGCCTGGAGCAGGTATTCCTGCGGCAGGAGCCTGCCGAGCATGCGCTCCGGCTGAGGATCCTGCACGATCACGATGCCGCGCCGGTCGGCGACCGTCAGGGAGCCGCCCTCCGGGACGGTGCGCTCCTTGAGCTTCTGGCGCAGCCATTCGAGATCGAGCGCCGCCGCGAGGACGCCGATCACGTCGCCCCGGTCGTTCCAGATCGGCAGGGCGAGCGGAAGCACGGGACGGGGAGGAAGCGCGCCTTCCTCGAAGACGGGCGTGTATTCGCCGACGACCATGCCCTTTTCGGACAGGGCGTGATGGAAATAGGGCCTGTCGGCGAAGTAGTGCTGCGTGTCGACGGTCCCGGTCGGGTGGCAGCGGATGTGCCCGCTGATGTCCATCGCCACGAAGGACAGCACGTAGGGCACCTTTTCCTGGATGGCCTTCAGATAGGGGCTGCAGCTCGGCGTATCGAAGGCGCGGATGGATGGAATCTCGTCGATGGCGAGCAGCAGGCTGTGGATGCCGTCGAAGATCCGCTCGAGCTCGGCGCCCACCAGCTGCGCCTGCCTGACGGCGAGATCGTTCACCTCGGCTTCGCGGGCGCGGCGCAGAGAGACTTCCGTGTAGGTCCAGATGACGATCGCCGGCAGAACCGAGATCACGGCAAGAAGAAGCAGACGCCTCGTCAGTGTCATGCAAACGCTCAGCTTGATGTGGGAAAGGGGACCACAAATGTCGGCGACCGTCCACCCTTCATCGCGCATCGTTCGGGCAAAATGAACCCGGATTGCCTTGGAGCCCGGCCAATGCGGCGTCGTCGATTCCTCTCACGTCGTCACCGGCCTCGTGTCGGTGATGACGAGAAACGACGCCCTCCGGATCGAGACGGCCGGGGCGAGCCCGGCCACGATGGCGAGGGGACGCTTTGACCCAGCCTCCGGGCCGTCCTCGACCGGGGCCGGCGGTCTTGCATCTGCGACCAAGAGGTGTCAGGTGAGCGGCGATGGCGCTTCCTCCTCTTCTTCTCCTCCAGGACATGGCTCTCACCTTCGGCGGCACGCCGCTGATCGAGAGCGCGGACCTCTCCGTTTCGCCGGGCGAGCGGGCCTGCCTCGTGGGCCGCAACGGCTCGGGCAAGTCCACCCTGCTCAAAATCGCCGCAGGCCTCGTGGAGGCGGACCGCGGCAAGCGGTTCGTGCAGCCGGGCGCCACCGTGCGCTACCTGGCCCAGGAGCCGGACCTCTCCGCCTATCCGACGACGCTCGCCTATGTGGAGGCGGGCCTGGGGCCGGGGGACGATCCCTACCGGGCGCGCTACCTGCTGGAGCAGCTCGGGCTCACCGGCGAGGAGAAGCCCGCCGCTCTCTCCGGCGGCGAGGCCCGCCGGGCGGCGCTCGCCCACGTGCTCGCGCCCGAACCCGACATCCTGCTCCTCGACGAGCCCACGAACCATCTCGACCTGCCGGTGATCGAATGGCTCGAGGGCGAGTTGAAGAGCCTGCGCTCCGCCCTCGTGCTCATCAGCCACGACCGCCGCTTCCTGGAGAGCCTGTCGCAGGCGACCGTCTGGCTCGACCGGGGCCGGACCCGCCGCATGGACCGGGGCTTCGCCCATTTCGAGGAATGGCGCGACCAGGTGCTGGAGCAGGAGGAGGCCGAGCACCACAAGCTCGGACGCAAGCTCGTGGCCGAGGCGGACTGGCTCCGCTACGGCGTGACGGCGCGGCGCAAGCGCAACGTGCGCCGCCTCGGCAATCTCCACGCCATGCGCCAGCAGTACCGCGACCGCAACCGGGCCGTCGGCACGGTCTCCATGAGCCTCGCCGAGGCCGAGCAGTCCGGCACCCTCGTGGTCGAGGCCGAGGGCATCTCGAAATCCTATGGCGACCGCCCCATCGTGTCGAACCTGTCCCTGCGCGTCCTGCGCGGCGACCGCCTCGGCATCATCGGGCCCAACGGCGCCGGCAAGACGACGCTCATCAACCTGCTCACCGGCGCCCTGGAGCCGGACGAGGGCCGGGTGCGGCTGGGTTCCAACCTGCAGATGGTCACCCTCGACCAGCGCCGCGCGAGCCTCGATCCCGACGCCACCGTGGCCGAGACCCTCACCGGCGGGCGCGGCGACACGGTCACCATCGGCACGCAGACCAAGCACGTCGTCGGCTACATGAAGGACTTCCTGTTCGCGCCCGAACAGGCCCGCACCCCCGTGGGCGTGCTCTCGGGCGGGGAGCGCAACCGCCTCATGCTGGCCCGCGCCCTGGCGCAGCCCTCGAATCTCCTGGTGCTCGACGAGCCCACCAACGATCTGGATCTCGAAACCCTCGACCTCCTGGAGGAGATGATCCAGGACTATTCCGGCACCGTGATCCTGGTCAGCCACGACCGCGACTTCCTCGACCGCACGGTCAGTTCCGTGCTCGTCTCGGAGGGCGCGGGCCGCTGGCTCGAATATGCGGGCGGCTACACCGACATGGTGGCGCAGCGCGGCCAGGGCGTCCAGGCCCGCGCCGTCGAGAAGCAGGCCAGGGCGAAGAGCGCCGAACGGCCGGCGGCGGTCGCGGCGCAGCCCCAGGTGCGGTCCCAGGTCAGGCGGAGGCTCTCGTCCAACGAGCAGCACGCCCTCAAGACCCTGCCGCAGCGCATGGGCGAGCTCGAGGCCAAGATCGCCCGGGTGAACGAGATCCTGGCCGACCCGGACCTCTACGCCCGCGATCCCGCCCGCTTCCAGAAGGCCATGGACGCGCTCACGCAGCTCCAGGCCGATCTCCACGCGGCCGAGGAGCGCTGGCTCGAGCTCGAGATGCTGCGCGAGGAGCTGGAGGGGTAGGGGTCAGCGCCACCCTCCACGTCATGGCCGGACCTGTCCCGGCCATCCCGATCCGGAAGGCGCTGCGCCACAAACAATCGGGATCACCGGGACGAGCCCGGTGATGACGTGGAGGGTGGGACGAGGCGGTGCGAACACCCTCCCCACGTCATGGCACCCTCCGCCCTTCCTGCCACCCTCCCACGTCATGGCCGGCCTTGTGCCGGCCATCCCGATCGGAAGGACGCCGCGCCTCTCGTATCGAGATCACCGGGACAAGCCCGGTGATGACGTGGTGCGTATGTGGTCGGGTGATGACACCCTCCCAATGTCATGGCCGGGCCTGTCCCGGCCATCCCGATACGGAGAAGCGCCGTGCCTCACCGCATCGGGATCACCGGGACAAGCCCGGTGATGACGTGGGAGGAGAGTCTGACAGAAGCTCGGACTTCACTAAAGTGACATCACCCGCTCGCTAGCGCATCGTGCGGAAAAGTGGATCCGGTTTTCACTTGCGTGGCCCTTCGGGTCCGCCCCGAACGATGCGCCAGCCGAGAGTGGAGCATCGGATCCGATCCCAAAAGTGGGTCCACTTTCGGGTCCGATGCTCTAGAAGCGGAATCGTCACTTTTGGAGGAACGCGATGGAGTGCTTTTCGAGACGTGGCCTGGCCACGATGCTGACGATGGCCTGCCTGGCCGCCATGCCGGCCGCCCTGATGGCCGCCGAGCCCGACCGGGACGCCCTGGCCGACCGCGTGACGAAGCTCTCGCGCGGCACCCAGTGGAAGCCCGTCTCGGCGGTGCCGATCAACTTCGTGACCCATCACCCGCAGGGCATGGTGAAGATCGGCGACACGCTGTTCGTGTCCTCGGTGGAGATCAAGGAGCCGACCAAGCGCTTCCCGCAGCCGGTCGACGGCTACGACCGCGACACGGGGGCCGGCGTCGGGCATCTGTTCAAGCTCGACATGAAGGGCAACCTCGTCGCCGACATCACCCTCGGCGAGGGCACGGTCTATCATCCGGGCGGGATCGACTACGACGGGAAGTTCATCTGGGTCCCCGTGGCCGAGTACCGGCCGAACAGCCGCTCCATCGTGTACAGGGTCGATCCGGAGACCATGAAGGCCGAGGAGATGTTCCGCTTTCCGGATCACGTGGGCGGCGTGGTGCACAACACCGACGACAAGACCCTGCACGGGGTGAGCTGGGGCTCGCGCCGCTTCTATCGCTGGTCCCTCGACGAGAGCGGCAAGCCCACCAACGCGGGCGAGGCGCCCGAAAAGCTGAGGGCGCTCAACACCTCGCACTATCTCGACTACCAGGACTGCAAATATGCCGGCAAGAGCCGCATGCTGTGCTCCGGCGTGACCGAGATGCGCGTGACGCCCGATGCTCCGCTGTTCCGCCTCGGCGGGCTTGATCTGGTCAGTCTCTCCGACGGCCGCCTGATCTTCCAGACGCCGGTGCTGCTCTGGACCGCCGGCGGCATGGACATGACCCACAACCCGGTCTGGATGGAGGCGAGCGAGTCCGGGATCCGCGGCTACTTCATGCCCGAGGACGACAAGTCCACCCTCTACGTCTACGAGACCGAGGTGAAGTAGCGGTCGCGGTATCGTAACACCCCGTTGATCCCCGGCCTCACACCACCCTCCACGTCATCACCGGGCTCGTCCCGGTGATCTCGATGGTCTGGAACGCCGAGCCCTTCCGATCGGGATGGCCGGCACAAGGCCGGCCATGACGTGAGAGGGTGGCGGGAAGGGCGGAGGGTGCCATGACAGGACGGGGGTGGGGTGAAAGCGCCTGCTTACCCGCCCGCCTCAAGGGTGAAGCCGGCCTTGATCATCACCTGGTAATGGCGCACCTCGCCGCCCTCCACATGGCCGCGGGTCTGGACGACCTCGAACCAGCGCAGGTTCCTGAGGGTCTGGCTCGCCCGTCTGATCGCGGTCTGAATGGCATCCTCGATGCTGGTCTCGGACGAGCCGACGAGTTCGACGATCTTGTACACGTGGTCATCCATGGGGCGCTCCGTGCTGTGCCGAGAGCATGAACCTAGCGCATCGGACGGAAAAGGGGACCCGGTCTTCGCTGGCGCGGCCCTTCGGGTCGCCGGCGCGGCCCGCGCCATGAAGGCTTTCCGCTCTTCGCGAACGCAAAAGGCCGCCGGAGCCCTCCGGCGGCCTTTCGTTCGAAGCGGGGCGCCCGGCCCTTAGCCGTCGGCCCGGTGGGATCGCACGTCCTGCTCGATGGCGCCGAAGATCGAGTGACCCTCGCGGTCCTTCATCTCGATGCGGATCGTGTCGCCGAAGCGCATGAAGGGCGTCCTGGGCTCGCCCTGGAGGATGGTCTCCACGGTGCGCAGCTCCGCCAGGCAGGAATAGCCGAGGCCGCCCTGGTCGACAGGCCGGCCCGGCCCGCCGGCCTCGTCCTTGTTGGACACGGTGCCGGACCCGATGATCGTGCCGGCGCCCAGGGGCCGGGTCCTGGCCGCGTGGGCGATCAGGGTCGGGAAGTCGAAGGTCATGTCGGTGCCCGCGTCGGGCCTGCCGAAAGGCCGGCCGTTGAGGCTCGAGAGCAGGGGCAGGTGGAGCCGGCCGCCGTCCCAGGCCTCGCCCAGCTCGTCCGGCGTGACGGCCACGGGCGAGAGCGCCGAGGAGGGCTTGGCGTGGAAGAAGCCGAAGCCCTTCGCGAGCTCGGCGGGAATCAGGTTTCTCAGGGAGACGTCGTTGACCAGGACGATCAGGCGGATGGCCCCGGCCGCCTCCTCGACGGTCGCGCCCATCGGCACGTCGCCGGTGATCACCGCGACCTCCGCCTCGAAGTCGATCCCATGGGCCTCGTCGACGGCCAGGATCGGCTCGCGCGGGCCGAGGAAGGAATCGGACCCGCCCTGATACATGAGCGGATCGGTCCAGAAGGAGGCCGGCATCTCGGCGCCGCGCGCTCTCCTGACCAGCTCCACGTGGTTCACGTAGGCCGAGCCGTCCGCCCATTGATGGGCCCGGGGCAGGGGCGACGCGCAATCGTGCTCGTGGAAGCGGAAGGCCGGCACCGAACCGTGCTCCAGCTGCTCCGCGAGATCCCGCAGCTGAGGCTCGACTT
The DNA here is from genome assembly GCF_025460875.1 of Microvirga yunnanensis. NCBI lineage: Bacteria > Pseudomonadati > Pseudomonadota > Alphaproteobacteria > Hyphomicrobiales > Methylobacteriaceae > Microvirga > Microvirga yunnanensis. Next base: position 4,581 of record NZ_JAMXFI010000055.1, on the reverse strand, counting down.
TTTCCCAATCGTCCAAGGCTTGCTGAAGCGTCGGAACAATGAAAAAAGCGTCTGTCGCGCGGGTCAGGTCTTTCGACACGATGACGAGGCGGCCGTCACGGCCTTGGTTGAGGGAGGAGAGCTTCATTGCCACCGACCGGGTTGTTATGGTCCTTTCAACTTGCAACAGAATGCTTTCCGGGGAAACGCCAATGACGACGATGAAGAGAAGAAACTTCCTGAAGGGGGCAGGGCTGGCGGCCGCGGCCGGAACGGTGGCCGCGCCGGCGATCGCGCAGAGCATGCCCGAGATCCGCTGGCGTCTGACCTCGAGCTTCCCGAAATCCCTGGACACGATCTTCGGCACCGCGCAGACCTTCGCCAAGTACATGGCGGAGGCGACCGACAACAAGTTCCAGATCCAGGTCTTCGCCCCGGGCGAGATCGTCGGCGGCCTTCAGGCCATGGACGCGGTGCAGAACGGCTCGGTCGAATGCGCCCATACCCCGCTCTACTACTATATCGGCAAGGAGCCGGCCCTCGGCATGGGCACGGGCCTGCCCTTCAGCCTCAACGCCCGCCAGCTCCATTCCTGGTGGCACTTCGCCGGCGGCCGGGAGATCATCAACGACGTGCTGGCCCGGTATAACTGCACCTCCCTGGTCTGCGGCAATTCCGGCGCCCAGATGGGCGGCTTCTTCCGCAAGGAAATCAATACGGTCGACGACCTGAAGGGGCTCAAGTTCCGCATCGGCGGCCTGGGCGGGCAGGTCCTGGCCAAGCTCGGCGTCGTGCCGCAGCAGGTCGCCCCCGGCGACGTCTATCCGGCCCTCGAGCGCGGCACCCTCGACGCGGCCGAGTTCGTCGGTCCCTACGACGACGAGAAGCTCGGCTTCCTGAAGGTCGCGAAGTACTACTACGCTCCCGGCTGGTGGGAGGGCGGCGCCATGCTGCACCTCGTGGTCAACCAGCAGAAGTGGAACGAGCTGCCGAAGCAGTACCAGGCGATCATGAGCCAGGCGACGGAAGCCGCCAACAACTGGATGCTGGCCAAGTACGATGCGGTGAACGGCCAGGCCCTGCGCCGCATGGTCGGCGCGGGCGCGGAGCTGCGCACCTTCTCGCCGGCCATCCTGGAAGCCTCCCTGAAGGCCGCGAACGAGCTCTATGCCGAGCTCTCGGCCAAGAACGCCGACTTCAAGAAGGCCTACGATTCCATGGTGGCCTATCGCAGCGATGTCCTGCCCTGGTGGCAGCTCAACGAATACGCCTTCGACACCTTCATGATCCGCACCCGCGGGCGGGCATAAGGCACGGTTTCCAGAGCCCTTGGCGCCGTTCGTTCCAGCGGCGTCGCAGGGCGGTCGCGCATCGATGACGGCGTGGTCGGGGGATATCCGGCCACGCCGTTCCGTTGTGGGCCTCTGACCCAGCGGCAGAAAACCTGGTTGCTCGTGCAACGAATTGTGGTATTGGTTGCCTGTGCAACGATTGAGGTCGCGATGGCAACCGGATCCGCAGCGAAGAAGCGTCCGCCCGACCCGCTGGTGGTTCTCGAGGCATTTCTCCCGTACCGGCTCAATGTTCTGGCCGGGCTGACCTCGAGCGCGCTCGCGCAGATCTATGCCGAGCGCTACGGCCTTTCGATCCCGGCCTGGCGGGTCATCGTGACCCTCGGGCAGTACGAGCTGCGCACGGCGCGGGACATGGCGCCCGACGGGGTCATGCACAAGTCGACCGTCTCGCGCGCCGTCTCGGCGCTGGAGAAGCGGGGGCTCGTCGTCCGGCGCCCCAATCTCGACGACCGCCGGGAGGAGTGGCTGGCTCTGACGCCGCGGGGGCGGGAGATCTACGAGGCCGTTGCTCCCGAGGCTCTGGCCGTCGAGGAGCGTCTCCTGTCCGTCCTGACATCCGACGAGCGGCGGGCGCTTTCGTCCCTGATCGAGAAGCTGACGCAACAAGCCCGGCTGCTCGCGCCGCGAGACCTCGAGGAGGGCGACGCGTGAAGCTCTACACCTATTTCCGGTCGTCCGCCGCCTACCGGGTCCGGATCGCCCTCAACCTGAAGGGCGTGACGTACGAGTCCGTCCCGGTCAACCTGCTGAAGGGGGAGCAGCGCGAGGAGACTTACAGGGCGATCAATCCGCAGGGGCGCGTGCCGTCCCTCGAGATCGGAGCCGCCACGCTGATCCAGTCTCCGGCGATCCTCGAATACCTGGACGAGGTCTATCCGGAGCCGCCGCTGCTGCCGGTGGGCGCGGTGACCCGGGCCAAGGTGAGGGCGATCGCCAGCCTGATCGCCTGCGATATCCACCCGCTCAACAATTCCGGGACCTTGGCCTACCTCAAGAACCGCCTCGGGCACGATCAGGCGACCGCCGACCAGTGGTATGCCCATTGGATCCGCGAGGGCTTCGAGGCCATCGAGGCCCTGCTCGGGCCCGGGCCCTTCGCGTTCGGGTCCAAGATCACCCTGGCGGATGTCTATCTCGTGCCGCAGGTCTTCAACGCACGACGTTTCAACGTCCCCCTCGAGGCCTATCCGAAGATCGCCGCCGTGGATGCGGCCTGCTCGGCGCACAAGGCCTTTCATGACGCGGCTCCGGCCAACCAGCCCGACGCGACCTGAACACGAATCGCATCCGCCCCGGGGCGAGTGCGTTGTTTCCACAAGCCGAGGCCCGTCGGTCGACGGCAGCATACCAGGAGGAAAATCATGGGACCTTTCCCGCACGATGCGCCCCCGGCGGCCATCTCCGAAGACAACCCCATGGGGACGGACGGATTCGAATTCGTCGAATTCTGCCATCCCGACCCGCGGGCCCTCGATCGCCTGTTCAAGACCATGGGCTTCAGCGCGGTCGCGAGGCACCGGTCCAAGACCGTGACCCTCTATCGCCAGGGCGACATCAACTTCATCGTCAACGCGCAGCCCGGCTCCTTCGCGGAGCGTTTCGCCTCGCAGCACGGTCCTTCGGCTCCCGCCATGGCGTTCCGGGTGGCCGACGCGAAATATGCCTTCGACCGCGCCCTCGCCATGGGCGCCAGGCCGATCGAGACGCAGGTCGGACCCAACGAGCTCGAGATCCCGGGCATCGAAGGCATCGGTGGACTCCAGATCTACTTCGTCGACCGCTACGGCGCCAAAGGCTCCATCTACGACGTGGATTTCGAATGGCTCGGCGAGCCCGATCCGAAGCCGAAGGGCGTCGGGCTCTATTACATCGATCACCTGACCCATAACGTGTATCGCGGGCGTCTGAACGAATGGGCGGGATTCTACGAGCGCCTCTTCAACTTCCGGCAGATCCGCTACTTCGACATCGAGGGAAAGCTGACCGGACTGCACTCCCGCGCCATGACCAGCCCTGACGGCAAGATCCGGATCCCGATCAACGAGGACGCCGGCGAGACCGGCCAGATCGAGGAGTATCTGCAGGAGTACAAGGGCGAGGGCATCCAGCACGTGGCTTTGGGCTCGCATGACCTCTACGAATCCATCGAAGCGCTCATCGAGGGCGGCCTCGAGTTCATGCCGGCCCCGAACGACATCTACTACGGCCGCGTCGACAAGCGCCTGCCGAGCCACGAGGAGCCGCTCGAGCGTCTCCGGCAGAACGGAATCCTCATCGACGGCGAGGGCGTGGTGGAAGGCGGCTTCACGAAGGTGCTGCTCCAGCGTTTCGGAAAGACCGCTATCGGGCCGATTTTCTTCGAGTACATCCAGCGCAAGGGCGATGACGGATTCGGCGAGGGCAACTTCAAGGCGCTCTTCGAATCGATCGAGGAAGACCAGATCCGCCGCGGGGTGATCGGTCCGAAGGTGGCTTAAGGCCCGGACGGGACAACGGGACCCGGGTTCGGGTCCGATGCTCACATCCTGGCTGGCGCATCGGTGATGACGTGGAGTTGGTGGCAAGGGCCGGCGCTGCTCCCTCCGCACGTCATGGCCGGCCTTGTGCCGGCCATCCCGATCGGAAAAGCGCGGCGCCTCTCGCATCGGGATCACCGGGACGAGCCCGGTGATGACGTCGAGCGGGGGAGAGATGGCCATCCCGATTGTCCGATGCGCGAGGCCAGGACGATTCTGCGATTCGACGGGAAGGCCGGGTTCGCCCGGCCTTTTTCTTTGGCTCCCGCAGCCGACCTGGCGAAATCGTGACGGTCGTTATTCACAGGCCCGGTCTAGGGTCGGAGCCCGAAGCGGCCTTCACCGACGTCATCGGGTCCCCCGGCAGCGCCCGCCAAACCCTTTTTGCTTAAGGATTTCTGAACTCCGGGCTCCAAGTCTTAACGAAGGGTTAAGAAGCCAGCTTTGAACGTTGCGTTTGTGCAACATGCCCCTGAAAAGCCCCGTCTGCTGCCCGTTTTGCGCCTTCATTCGGTTGCCTGCGGTCCAGTCATGGATAATGTGGCTCCAGCGACGGGGGCACCCCAGTCGTGATCCTGGTGTCTCCGACCGAAAAGGCGGGCCACCGGGTACTAGGGGAAAAGGGACGTGTTTAGGGCTTCGTCGAAGCACTCGAAGCACAAAAACCCGGCCCCCCAGGGTCTCGAAACTTTGGAGGTTTAACCATGAAGCTCGCTAAGAGCCTCTTCCTC